>JAJUFK010000020.1 GCA_029266015.1 Bacteroidota bacterium | reverse complement strand
GAAAAAATACATGACTTAATTAAAAAATAAAAAAAATGAGAGTTCTATGCATACGTCTATTGTATACAATTTTTAAATACTATTAAAAAAATAAATTTTTTTATTTGTTATCAATAAGCATAATTAATTCAATGCACTTGCAATTGCAGTATTTATTTCATGAATTACAAATGGTTTTGACAAATATTTGAGTATAATATGGTCTCGCAATGCTTTTTGAATTTCAGGTGTTATATCAAAACCGGTTAGAATAAAACATGAACACTGTGGAAAATTTTCTTTTACATTTCGCAAAAAATCTACTCCATTTATTTCGGGCATTTTCATATCACTGATTACAATTGGAATATGAGGATTTTTAGTAAGAATTTCCAGTCCCTCTTTTGCATTGTTTGCTGTTAATACATGATATTTTGATTTAAAATTGAGCTCAAACAACATAAGATTTATCGGCTCATCGTCTACGTATAATATAGATGTTTTTGTATCCATATTTCATCATGGTTTTAGTAATTTCACTACACAAATATACACATATATACGCAACTATCAACGTTCTGTTTCAGAAAAAATTAACATTTCACATCTTTTACAATTAAATTCTACTCTGTACCTATGTTTATTATCTTTCAAATGTATTGGTTCTGCTGCAATTATATTGTTATTTTGTTTAGGACAATTACCTGTTTCAAAACGAATACAATATTTTGTAGTCATAAGAGGAATTGAGTTATCTTTTTGTAATTCAAATGCTTGAGGAGTTATGTGTATTCCGTGTCTTTTATAAAATGCTTGTGCATATACATTACTTACATTTAATCTTGCATCTATAGGTACATTCAACGGAAAAGGTATTGCATTTGGAATAATAGTTTTTTCAATACGAACATATGCTTCTAAACGAACTGTTTGCAATTGCTGAATCAATAATCTGCGAGCTTCGTTTAATTCTGCAATTTGAATAAAAAACGGAGTATGCCAATCTATTGATACATGTGTAATTTTAAAATTACTTTGACCTGTCTTTGACAGTTGCTGCTGTATAGATTTTTTCATTTTTTCAACTTGCACAGCAGGATATTTTACTATTATTCTTTCAACAAATGCTTCATAACCATATTCATCTGTTATAAATACTGTATATCCTTGTGGATTTTCTTGAAATTGAATTGAAGCTTCAATATATCTACAATGGTTACTTTGTTCTACTTGTTTTTCAAACTGAACCGATAGATTTCTCCATATACGAGTTCCTATTGGAACATTGACGTTTTCTGTTAATTCTATATAATTATCGGTAACTGAATTAACTCTTACCCCACTTAATTCACCTGCAGAATTAAAAAAACATAAGCCATCTCCATTACGCAGAGCTACATTTGTTTCAATACATATTTTTTTACCTTGAATTTTTGAAATTCTTCCTATGTATTCTCCTTGCGATTTAGGTGTATCAAAATTTGCTATGGTGTTTTGTTTTTTTTGAATATAATAATCGGTAAATTGTCTGGAAAATGTTTTATTAATATCGGGTGTAAACGTAAAAGTTTGAGCACCATGTGATGATTTTTGTATATGTGTGCGTTGAGATATTTCGTAATCAATTATTTTTCTATAAAAAGCTGTACAATTTTTTACATATATTTCATCTTTTAAACGCCCCTCTATTTTAAAACTATGCACTCCTGCATCAATAAGAGCTCCTATGTGATGTTGTAAACTCAAATCTTTGGGTGACAAGTAAAATGCTTGTGTGTTTTTTTCTGTTGGTAACCCTTCTATTGAATATAAATGTCGGCACATTTGCGAACATTCTCCTCTATTTCCGCTTCGTCCTGTAGCATATGCACTCATATAACATTGTCCGCTATAGCATATACACAAAGCTCCATGAATAAAAACCTCTAAAGGTACTTGTGTGTTTTTTCTAATTGTTTGTATCTGTTCTAAAGAAAGTTCACGAGCTAGTACAACCTGCGAAAATCCAACATGTTCTAAAAAAGAAACTTTTTCTACTGTAGTAGTATGCATTTGTGTACTTGCATGCAATGGAATAGGTGGCAGATTACATTCCAACAGTCCCATATCTTGTATTATAAGAGCATCGGCACCGGCATTATATACCAAATGTGCTATTTCTACTGCTTTGTCTATTTCATGATTAAAAAGTATAGTATTAAGAGCCACATACACTTTTGCAAAATAAGCATGAGCGTACTCTACAAGTTTTGCAATATCATCAATAGAGTTTGCAGCAGCACTTCGTGCCCCAAATGCCGGAGCCCCAATATATACAGCATCGGCACCATGGTCAATAGCTGCAATACCACAATTTACATTTTTGGCTGGCGAAAGTAATTCTACTGTAGTCATTCACAATTTTTTAGCAAATATATTTTTTTTACATAGCGAATGGTTCATTATTAAATGTTAATTTTACCAATATTTTTAATTCACACAAATGAAATATATAGTAACTGTATTTTTTTGTACTTTTTTTGTTCTTATTCACGCTCAAACAAACACTTTAGATTGTGATTTAACACAATCATATACACAGCAAACTATAGGAACATGGGGGAAGTATATATCACAAGTTACTACACAATTACAACAGAATTATTCACCAGAACTGCAATTTAAACGCATGATGATTCGCCACATGTATATTGCTCATTTATTGTTTAATGATTCTGACTCTAAAGAAATTGATATTCAATTGAATGGTATGAAAAAAGACCTTGAGGAACTTGAAAAAAATCCGCAATTTGCAGAAAAATGTCTTGCCTTTAGAGCTGCATACAACTCATATTGTGCAGTAAATAGTCCGGCAACAGCCGTATATTATTTACCAAAAAGTTTTTCATATGCCAAAGATGCTATTACCAAACAACCACAATCTCCATACAGTTGGAGTGAATATGGTAATTTACAATATTGTTATGCATTATTCTTGGGTGGTAGTTTTTCTGATGCTATTAAAGCATATAAAAAATCAATAGAACTGATAGAAAAACAACAAAAAAATCTTTCTTGTAATTGGTATTATATTCACACTTTATTGTTCTTGGCAAAAAGTTACGAAGACAATAGACAATATGCAGAAGCTAATACTATATATGATAAAATATTACAAATAACTCCACAGTTTACCGCCATTCATAGGTGGAAACATAAACTTTAATTTATTTTCTACTTGCAAGGATTGCCGGTATTTTTTGTAATTCGTTCAATGTATGAATTGCTTGTAATGAAAACCGCAATCGTGCAGTATTTTTAGCTACTGTTGGATACCTTATAGGTAATACATAAAAACCATTTTGCTGCAACAATTCCGAACATGCAATAGTATCGGTATTGCTGCCAATAATATAAGGAATAATATGCGATTGCCATTCAACTCTCAGTAAATGAGCAAATTCTTTACTGAGTTTTATAAGTCTTTGACGTTGTGAACCAAAAGTATGAAGTTGACTCAAAATAAACTGGCTCCATGCCAAATTAATTGGAGGTAACGCAGTGGTATATATAAGTGTACGAGCGTGATTTATTAAATATGTTTTAAAAATTTCATCGCAAATAACAAACGCTCCCACCGATGCCAATGCTTTACCAAAAGTCCCTACTATAAAATCACAATCGTGTATTACATTATACTCTTCGCATAGTCCAAGTCCGGTGTCGCCATATACTCCTACGGCATGTGCTTCGTCTACGTATAGTAAGGCATTATATTTTTTCTTTAAGTCAATCAATAATGGAATATTAGCTCTATCTCCATCCATACTAAAAATACTTTCACTTACTATAAAAATAGTATCAAATTTATTTTTGTTTTCTGAAAGAATTTTTTCTAAATGCTCATAGTCAAGATGTCGAAACCTTTCGTATTGTGCTTGTCCCAATCGCATACCATCAATAATGCTGGCGTGTACCAATTTATCGGCGACTATCAAATCATTAGGACCTGCAAGTGCCGGTAATATACCACAATTAGCATGATATCCGCTATTGAATACTAAAGCAGCTTGACGGCCATACATTGTTTGCAATTGTGATTCAAGGGTACCATATTCGGGAGAATTACCCGAAAGCAAGCGAGATGAGGCCGCTGTAAACCGATAATAACTGATAGAAATTTCATCGAGAAATTCCTCGTACAACTCTTTATTTTGCTGTAGTCCTAAATAATCATTAGAACTCAAATTAACAATATCTTCGGGTATTTCATTCCGTAATATTCGTAAATTTCCATGTTCACGAAGTTCCTCAATTTTTGCTATATATTTATCTAATTGTGCCATAGAAATGTATTCACTCGCATTTATATATCAAAAATACATTTTTTTTTAAAATGTTAGTGCTAATGAATCTGCTAATTTTTTACTAAATAATTCTGAACCAACCGAATTTAAATGACTTGCATTGTAAAAATACTTTGTAGATAGACACATTGCTTCAGAAGAAAAATCATAGAATCGTACATTATATTTCTTTGCAATTTGCGAATATATAGTAAGAATTGAATCTCTATTAACAATATGTTTTTGTCCTAATATATGTTCAGGCGAATAAACAAAGTAAACTCTTACTTGTTTAGCAATACATTCTGCAACACATCTTTCAAACAACATTTTAAGTGTTGAATCTATCACCACATATCGTTCTTTTTTCTTTTGTAAATTTTCTTCAACCTGCTTACTCCAATAAGCATCAATTGGCTTATATCCTTTGTTTCTATATAATTTTGTTTGCGCTGAATCTATTTGTGAAATAGCGAGTGATATCTCTTTTCTTCTCCCGGCATATCGTATAGCAGGCAACCAATAGTCAAACATTGTAAATCCTTTATTTCTATGCGTATATTTCCAAATATCATAATCCGGCATATACGGTAAAAATTGTTCAACATTGTATATATCTGTATCTCGTTCTAAACTAAAAACATCTAATGAAAAAATTACAATCTTTGGTATATGTCGTTTAAAAATTTTAACATGACGAAGATATTGAACTTCAAAACTTTGCCCATCTAATCCCATATTGTAAGTCGAAAGTTTTGTAACAGAATCTATAATATATGGCGAAAAATGAACCCACGCACGCGAGGAACCATATATAAGTATATCATGATGTATTCTATCGGCAAAAATGTCGTTCCATACGGCATATTCTCCTGCACTATATGATTTAGATTTTCGCAAATGACTAGAAATCCATATATCTATACCTATAGCTAATATGATAAGTATTGCAAGAAAGAGTATGATATGTCTAAAAAATCCGTTCAAAATTGAAAATATATATATTGTAAAGGAGTTTCGAAATAATATAAGATGGTATATATAAGAATATAATATACGCCCCAACGAATAGCACGTGGTGCTTTGTTTGCAATCCCAACTATTGCAAAATCATAGGTGCGACCAAACCATTCTGTAATAAAAACTATACATGTGAGAATATATATGTACACAGGAAATTCCACACTTTGATGAAATATGTTGGAACTGAATATTTTCGAGAAAATAATTGTCACATCTTTCATAGATTCAGCCCGAAATAAAAACCAAAGCAATATGACTATGCAATTGGTGTAAAATATTTTACCAATAAGAAGAATGCTATTGACAAACGCAGGTATCGCATATATTTTTTTTCGTAAAAAAATTCCCGGTATGAAGAAAAATGCATGAGCAATACCCCATAGAATGAATGTAATATTGGCTCCATGCCATATACCACTTATAATAAATATAATGCAGGTATTTATAATTTGTTTTTGCAACCCATACCTATTGCCCCCTAATGGAATGTATATATAGTCTTTGAACCAACTGGTTAACGATATATGCCAGCGTTTCCAAAATTCAATAATTGAAGAAGCAAAATATGGATAATTAAAATTTTTCATCAACCGAAATGCGAACAATCGCGCTGTGCCAATTGCAATTTCCGAATATCCTGAAAAATCCGCATATATTTGAACGGCAAACAGCATCCCGGCTACTGCTAATGTTGCACCGTTGTATTGTTCCGGAGATTTAAAAATGGGGTCAATTAGTACCGAAATACCATCGGCTATCACAATTTTTTTAAAAAATCCCCATAGCATTATTTTTAATCCTTCTAATGCAAATGTTTTATCAAAAGTGCGTTTTTTAAAAAATTGCGGCAACAAATTCGATGCTCGTTCTATGGGCCCTGCAACCAGTTGCGGAAAAAATGAAATATATGCCATAAAAGCAATAATGTCTTTTGTAGGTTCAAAAACACGTTTATACACATCAATAGTATAACTTAAGGTTTGAAACGTATAGAAACTAATGCCTAATGGAAGTATAATTGAAAGTGTTTGAATGTTGAGGTTAATTCCAAAGGTTTGAAATACAGTAATAAACGACTCTACAAAAAAATTATAGTATTTAAAGGTAAATAATAAACCAATATTTACAACAATGCTGGTAATGAGAAGCCATTTTCGCTTGCTCTGTATTTGAGTATTTTGCAATGCCAAACCTATTGCAAAATCTAAAACCGATGAGAAGCATATAAGGGATAAAAAACGCCAATCCCACCAGCCATAAAAAAATAAACTTGCAAGTAATAGCAGTACGTTTTGTTGTTTCGTTTGCTTAAAAACAAGCCAATACAAACAAAATACGATACAAAGAAAAATAGCAAAAACCGATGAATTAAATAGCATGTGAGTATTCTGTTACTATTGTTGTAATTGCAGCTGTTAAACGTACTAATTCATGAGATGTAATACAATACGGTGGCATTACATATATAAGTTTACCAAACGGACGCACCCATACACCATGGTCTACAAATAATGGCTGAATAATTTTCATATCAACCGGTTTTTTCATTTCAACTACCCCTATTGCACCCAAAACCCTAACATCGGCAACCGATGTGTGGTTTTGCAATGGAGCAAGTAATTTTGTAAGCTGCGATTCTATTGCAAGTATTGTTTGTTGCCAATTGGATTCCACAAGCATATCAATACTTTCGCAGGCTATAGCACATGCCAAAGGATTTCCCATAAACGTTGGTCCATGCATAAATACACCAGGAGAATAACTCGAAATACTATGTGCAATTTCTTGAGTGCACAAGGTGGCAGCAAAACTCATATAACCACCAGTAATAGCTTTGCCTATACACATAATATCTGGCTTTACTTTGGCATGTTCGCATGCAAATAATTTTCCGGTTCGCCCAAATCCGGTGGCAATTTCGTCGGCAATCAACAGAATATTGTATGTTTTGCACAATGATGCTAATTCAGTTAAGTATTGTGGGTGATAAAAATACATACCACCGGCACCTTGTACAATTGGTTCTATAATGCATGCAGCTATTGATTCATGATTGTGCTCTAACAATAGTTTCATTTCATCTAAATCGTGTGGATTCCATGAACCACCATACACAGATGTAGGACGAGGTGCAAAGAATTGTTGTGGCAAAGAATTGGCAAACAATGAATGCATTCCTGTTACAGGGTCACATACCGACATAGCATGCCACGTGTCGCCATGATACCCGCCGCGAATAGTTACAAATTTGTGTTTTGCTGGTTTTTGTTGCGAATGCCAAAATTGAATTGCCATTTTCATTGCCACCTCAACAGCCACCGAACCCGAATCGGAATAAAATATATGTTGTAAATTTGGTGGTACTAGTGCTAGCAAGCGTTTAGCAAGTTCTATTGCCGGAGTATGCGTAAGTCCGCCAAACATAACATGCGACATAGCTTGTAATTGTTTGTGTGCAGCAGTATTTAAGCGAGGATGATTGTACCCGTGGATTACCGACCACCAACTTGACATACCGTCAATGATACGTCTGCCATCGGCAAGTTGTAAATATATCCCTTCGGCAGAAACTACATGAAACCTTTCAGCGGCATCGATTGCCGATGCATATGGATGCCAAATATGTTGAGAATCAATAGACAATGCATTTGTATTTTGTACTACAAAGAACGGAAATATTTTTTTAAAAGAAAAAATTTACAATTAGTATTTGCTTAGAATAAATTTTTACTTGAAACTATTCTTCCAATAATTACTATCGAAGGAGAAACTCCTTTGATATTCTCTGAAAGTATCGATTCAATGGTATATTTTGATATATATTCGTTTGGCATAGATGCATTGTAAATTATTGCAACAGGGGTAGATGGAGCCCATTGTTTTTGCAACAACACGTGCATAATTTCTTGCAATGAGCTTGCTCCCATAAAAAATACTAATGTATCGGCAGTGGGAATATTCATATAATGTAAAGGATGCCCTGTGCAGTATGCAACCGACGATGAAACTCCACGTTTGGTGAGCGAAATGCCACAGGCAGATGCAGATGCAGATGCAGATGAAATGCCCGGAACTACCTCAACATGAATCCCTTTTTGTTTTAAAAATTCTATTTCTTCACCCACTCTGCCAAATATAAGTGGATCACCACCTTTTAATCGAACTATATGTGAATACTTTGAGGTAGCAGTATACAAAATTTGGTTAATTTCATCTTGATTTTTACTGTGACGCCCTTTACGTTTCCCTACATATATTTTTTGTGCACTATAGGTTTCAAGTGCTTTTTCATCTATGAGATTATCGTAAAAAATAACTTCGGTTTCGCGTAATAGTTTGTCAGCCTTAATAGTAAGTAATTCAGGGTTGCCCGGTCCAAATCCCACTAAATATATGGTTGGTATATTCATATTCTATATTTTTTGCCACAAAGGCTCTAAGACGCAAAGATTATTTTATTATAATTTATAGTTATTGCCTTTTTTTGTGTCTTGGTGTTTTAGTAGCCAATTTACTACAAATGCTCTGTCAAAAATTCACGTATCATATTGCGTATTCTCACTGTTTTTTTTACATCGGTTCCACCGGAACTTACCGCTAGCGTTATGTTTCCTTGGGTATGTACGGCAGGCGAAATAAAATCACATAATGCAGGATTGTCGGCAACATTTATCAATAAACCGCGACGTTTCGCATCTGCATAAATTTGCATGTTAGTATCAGTATTGTTGGTGCATGCATATACTATATCGGCAGTATCCAAATCGTATTCATCATATTCTTTAGTTTTACAATGAAATCCAAGAGCTTCTACTTCGGGCAAAAATTCTTTGGAAACTATCGTAATAGATGAGGTAAACTTTTGCACTGCCATAATTTTGTGTAAACACACCGCTCCGCCTCCTACAAAGAGTATCCGTTTTTGCGATATGTTTAAATTAATAGGTAAATACATACTAAATTTGCCAATCAAAATTATAAATAGTATCTAGTTCCCGAACTTTTCCAACACTCAGTTGCGGTGGAAGATATTGCAGTAATGTATGTATTGACAATCCTTGTCGAATGGATTCTGTTTCTAATATTTTGTTCAATTGTATCCCTGCAATATTTACCGTGCTCCCGTACTGATTGAGTAGCCATATTTGTTGTGCAATTTCAGGAGCTTCCCAAATCAACGATTCTGTCGGAGCATATTTTGCTATACCATGTGCAAGTATTTCATTTATTTGCAATTGGCCATTTATAAGTTGCGAAGCACCTGCTTCACCACCTTCTATCATTATGTGTTTAGCGCCTGATTGCAATGCACTGTCAATATACAGTCGCCAATTATCGGTATGGAATTTATATTCTTTTTTTGCAGCACCAATTTTAGCTATTACATCAAACGATGTAGAATACTGTTTCATAATCTGTGCTTTTTCGGTATATGGTATTTCTATAGTTCCATCAGAAATTTCTAAACATGTAATCGAAAGTGATTGTAGTGTTTTTAGATATTCATGTACGTGTGATCGTAAATATGCAGCCTCAAACAATAAGCCGCTTATAAACGGAATCACAGCATACGATGTGTATAACGAAATTCTATCTTTAATTGCTTGTTGCGAAACAAATGATTGTGGTGTAAGTCGCACATAATCTATGCAATGTGCCGCAGTTTGTAACCATTGATCTAGTGCCGATAAACTTTCGCCGGTATCTTCTAACACGGTAAATCCTTTGGTGCGAGGTTTTTGTTCGCGAAGCGGAAGATGTGATAATTCTATATTCATAATTGTAGGTATTAGGCTAGTTTTACATTGTTAGAGCATTCTATTTTAGTTATTTTCACCATGCTTATAGCTTCGGTAGGGCATACACGCAGGCATTTGCCGCAACGTATACATTCATTGCTATCAATATGAATATACGTTCCGTCGGCAGCAGTGTTAGATTTTACATAATCTACCGGAGCTCCATCTTCGTCGAAAAATACATGAGATACTCTCGATATACATTTGCGAGGGGTTACCTCAATACACCAATTGCAGTGAATGCATTTGTCATGGTTTATTTCGAATTTGTAATGACATAAATAGCATCGTGAACTTACCGATGTGTGTTGTTGTATTTCAAATCCTTTTTCCACTTCGGTATCGGGATTTTGAGCACGTTGTTGAATGGGAGCAGTAGGCATAGTTTCGAGCCATTGCAAATCAAAATCGCGCGTTCTTCCTGTTTTTCCATCATATTCGTTTTCGTACATCTCAACTGCAATGTGTACACTACGACGTTTGGATCCCATTAAAAACTCATCTATCTGTTGGGCTGTTTGTTTTGCATCAGCCACTGCAGTTATCACATCTTTGCCTCCGGTTCTAAAATCTCCGGCCGAAAATAATTTTTTCTGTAATGTACACGCTTCATCAGCAGATGAATATGACCCTAAAATACTGTAATCTTGTGTTTGCCCTATTGCAACAATCACATAGTCGCATGCTTGCGTAAATTCACTGCCGGGTATTGGTTTCATGTTTGGTTTTCCTCCCTTGGGCGAAACTTCCAATTTATTTTTCACAAATGTCACCCCGGTTATTGTATTGTTTTCTTTTACTATACCTACAGGTGTACAAAGTGTTTGAATAGATATATGTTCGTGTACAATTTCTTCTAATTCTTCGAAATTGGCAGCCATGTTTTCTTGATTTCTGCGATATACAATGCTTACAGTCCCTTGTTCGCCCATTAATTTTCGCGCAGCACGGGCACATGAGCGAGCACAGTCTACAGCCGTAAAACCGCCACCAATTACTAGTACATTACCCGAAAGTGGAGCCAATGTATTGGTGTTGAATGCATACATAAAGTCGTTGCCATACATGCAATTGTTGGCATCTATATCTAAATCTATGTGCGATGCCAATGATGTACCCGTAGTAAGTAACACTGCATCGTATTTCGACTGTATTGTTTGTAATGTTTGGTATGTAATATTGCTATTAAGCTTTATATTGATTCCCGAACGAATTATGATATCAATCTCGGCTTCAATAATTTCTGCAGGCAAGCGGAACCGAGGAATACCGTGAATCATCATGCCTCCTAATCGAGGTTCGCGTTCAAAAATTGTAACCGAGTGACCAAATCGGAATAATTCTCGAGCTGCTGTTAATCCAGCAGGGCCACCTCCAATGATTGCTATATTTTTTTCTGTTTTTTCGTACCACGGAGTGAGTGGCTCTATAGGTGTTTTGAAAAAATCGGCAGAAATTCGTTTGAGGTGACAAATTTGTACCGGCCCCTGAATGTTAGTCCAATTATGGCGACAAGCACTTTCGCACGGACGAGTACATACTCTTCCTAATACACCGGGAAAAACATTGTCTTCTAAATTGATGCGATAAGCTACATCGTAATTACCTTGAAATATTTGTTCTATATACAATGGCACATTCGTTTTGGCAGGGCATGCATTCTGACAAGGAATATCCTTGGCAAATGTTTTAAAATCCAAAGGGTTATCTACCACGCCGTTACGAGTAGTAAATTCAGAAAAATTCTTTGCTTTTGTATAATTATATCGCATATAATACTGCTTCTTTAAATGGTTCAACGCCTTTTCTTTGTACTGTTTGTGCCAATGTTTCCGAATCGGTTCGTAGTTTTACAAATGTATCGAGCACGGTTTCGGTAATTTCGGATATATTGGTTGTTTTAAATTCGCCTAAAATTTTCCCAAAACTTGTGTGCGAGCCACCTATTCGCATTTCGTAGCCTTCTACCGAGCCATGTTCTTCGCGAATTCGCATACCTCTAAATCCTATATCGAATATAGAATATTGCGAGCACGAATTGGGACAACCCGAAATATTTATAAGCACAGCATTGCGAATGGTTGTATATTTTTCTAATTGCAAAAGGGGTTGTAAAATATCGTGCAATGTTCGAGTTTCGCTTACTGCCTTGGGGCAATATGTTGTTCCTACGCATGGTACTATATCTTGTATGCCGTAAAATCCATCGGTATACAAACCTATATCGCGAATTCGCTTTTGTAATGCCAGTACATCGGCAGGTTTTACTCCTTTCAGTTCTAAATTCTGACGATTGGTAGTATACACATGTTGGTTGCCAAATTCTTCCGAAAGTTCGGCAATTATATTCATTTGACGATATGTTAATTCCCCTTTTGGTACTCGTATGCCAACAGTAGTTGTGCCATCGGTAGCTGCATACATAGATTCTTGTATTCTATATGGTACATCACCACCGGTTTCGCGAATTGGTGTATGCAAAATATTGTCAATTTGTTTTCCTTCTGCTTGTAAATTTGTTAATACAATATCACGGCAAAAATCTATTCCTTTGCGGTGTACTACAAATTTTAAACGTGATTTTATTCGATTTGTTCGGTCGCCATAGTCTCTATATAATAAAGCAATGGCTCGGGTAACTTCTAAAATTTGATTTTGTGGCACAAACGAAAATAATTCTTTACCAATAAATTGTTTCCAACCTAAACCACCACCTATAATAACTTTGAACCCAAATTCAGTTTTGCCTTTAATTTCAACTTGTTGCGCTACTATTCCAACACAGTTTATAAACGGTTGTCCGCAACCGGTATCACAACCCGAATATGTAATTTTGAATTTGCGCGGTAAATTGTCTAAATCGCGGAACGAACCTAAATATTTTTGGGTTGCTATGGCATGTTTTCGCACGTCAAATCGAGCATATGCACATGTTTCGGCAAGCGGACATGCTGCCACTATACGAGTAACATCGCCGCAGCCATGAAATGTGGTAAGATGTGCAGTGTTTAATTCACGCATCATATCTGCCAAATGTCCCATTTTGAGCCAGTGAAACTGTATGGCTTGGCGTGTGGTTATATTCATAATACCTTGCCCGTATTTGTATGATGTAGTTGCTAAACAACGCGCTTGTTGAGCGGTCATAATTCCTCCGGGAATTACCACCCGAGCCATAAAATTTCCTGGTTGACGCGAAGTATATACTCCATACCATTTCGCAATTAATTTTTCTTCTTTCGATATTTCTCCTTTGCGGGCAATTTCGTCGAAATCGAGTACAAAACCTGCTTCCTTTATTTCTTCTTCTTCGGTTCTATATATTCCTGTGAGTTTTCGTTGCATTTTTTTAGTTTAGTTTTTTTAGTACATTTATTCATGATAATAGAGTAGAGTCGAAAGATATCGTTCGCCTGTATCACATATTATAGTAACAATACGTTTACTTGTTGCTCCATATGTTTTTGCAACTTGGCGCGCGGCCCAAACATTAGCACCTGCCGAAATGCCGCAAATAACACCTTCGTGTGCCGAAAGTTCTTTGGCAGTAGCTATGGCGTCGCTACTCGAAACTTTTATAATTTCGTCAATTATGTCTGTTGCCAAAATTGGAGGAATAAATCCCGCTCCTATACCTTGTATCATATGAGCTCCCATGGGTTCACCCGAGATTACCGCCGAATCTACTGGTTCTACCGCAATTATTTGAATTTTTGGATTTTTCTCTTTTAAATATTTACCTACACCACTTATAGTTCCACCGGTTCCTACAGCAGCTACAAACACATCGATATTCCCGTTACAATCGTTCCATATTTCGGGTCCTGTAGTTTCGTAATGAATTTGCGGATTGTGTTCGTTGGCAAACTGCTGTGGCATAAATACATTATCCAGGTTCTGTGCAAGCAATTCTGCATGCTCTATTGCTCCTGGCATACCTTTTTGCGCATCGGTTAATACTATTTGCGCACCAAGAGATTCAAGTATTTTGCGTCGTTCTATACTCATGCTTTCGGGCATGGTAAAAATTATTTTGTATCCTTTTACTGCAGCAGTAAGGGCTAATCCTATACCTGTATTCCCCGATGTAGGTTCTATAATGGTAGCTCCGGGTTTTAGTACACCGGCTTGTTCAGCCTTATCTATCATGGCAAAACCAATTCTATCTTTAACCGAAGAACCAGGATTAAAATATTCTAGTTTTCCTATAATTTCTGATGCAGAATTTGCAGGAGATTGCAATCGCAGAAGCGGTGTATTGCCTATTAATTCGGTAATGTTATTGTATATTTTTTCGGACATATTTTACGTAGTTTGTATCATTACAAATATTGGTGCAAGATAAAAAATCTTTTTATATCCTACTTTTTTTATAGGATTTGAATTTCAACTTTTTCAACTTCTCCATGTATTATTTTAAATGCTTTAATATCAGGTGTTTCCGTAGTAAATGATATGATAAAATACAATATGTTAGGATCAAATGCCAATCGAATATCTTCTTGCGAGGGGCGTGCCGGCGTTTCGGGATGACTATGAAAGTTTGCAATTATTTGTAATCCTTTGCTTCGGGCATCTTTTACTGTCGCAAATTGTTCTTTGGGGTCAAACGAAAAGTGTTCGGGACTATTATCAATATTTGTAAGTCCATACCATTCGGTTATTACCCCATTGTTACCGGCTAAATATCCGCATGCTTCTATGGGCAATTTACTGCGAGCATAGTCAATAATTGCTTGTGCAATATGTGATTGTATCTGTATCATTTTTGTATAGTTACTTGGTAAACATCATCATGTATTTGTTTGGTTTCGAGAACAGTAAAACCTTGTTCTACTGCACTACGAGGAACATTTTCGAGGGGTTCACCTGCTTTGAGGGTTACCTCTAATATATCACCTTGAGCTATTTGTGCCAACTTTATTTTTGTTTTTACAAATGTCATAGGACAATGTTCTTTGGTTATATCTATAGTGTGAATCATAGTAGTTTTGTGTTTTTAATTTTGAGTTAAGAGTTCTTTTGTTAACTAAAAAATAAGAACTCAAAACCCATAACTATATAAATAATTTTTCGCCGCCGTCGGAATATTCAAGAAATCGCGAAACACCAAGAACTTCTTTTACTGTTGGACGAAAGTCTTTGAGTTCAATGCCTAAAATGTGCATACTCATTTCGCATGCATAAAAATTTACTCCCAGCGCTTCGCTTGCCTCTATTAATTCTTTAAGTGTTGCTACATTTCGTTTACGCATCATGCCAGTCATAAGTTTTGGACTCGCGCCCAAAAAGTTGAGCCTGCTCATAGGCACATTGCGTAAGCCTCCTTGCAAAAAGTTAAAAAACCGTGCAAGAAATCCTTTGCCTACTATAGTTCGACCTTCTTTACGTTTAATTGCATTTAATCCCCAAAAGGTAAAAAATATATTTACTTGGTAATTGCATGCAGCTGAACCGCTAGCAAGTGTAAACGCAGCTACGAGTTTGTCGAAATCGCCGCTAAAACATATGATTGATAATTTTTTTGTTGCCATAAGAATATCTTTTATTTCGTTTTTAATTCACATGTTGGTTGTTCTTCCATTACCAATTCTGTAATAGTGGGATTGGTACCGCATACCGGACAATTGTCATTTTTCTTTACCGGAACTGTTCGTAATTGCATATTCAACGCATTGAATATAAGTAATCTATTGGTGAGTAAATCGCCTATGCCGAGAATATATTTGAGGGCTTCGGTAGCTTGAATAGTTCCCAGCATACCTGCAATAGAGCCAAGAACTCCAGCTTGCGAACAGGTAGGCACTAAATTTTTAGGTGGTACTTTGGGAAAAATGCAACGGTAACAAGCTGTGCCCGGAATATGGGTAAATGTTTGTCCTTCGAATCGCAGTATTCCACCATGCGAAAATGCTTTACCTGCCATTACACAGGCATCGTTTATCAAAAATTTTGTTGGAAAATTATCGGTACCATCTATAATAAAATCATAGTCGGAAATAATTTCTAAGGCATTGTCGGGGCTAAACCAACTGTGGTATTGAATAACACGAACATCGGGATTGATTTCCGCAATTTTGTTGGCGGCCGATGTTACTTTAGGTACACCAATATCGGGAGTATGATGAATTACTTGCCGTTGCAAATTGGTAATATCAACCACATCGGCATCTATAATCCCAATAGTTCCAACACCGGCTGCAGCCAGGTATAAAGCTGCCGGAGCACCCAAACCACCGGCTCCTATTATTAGTACCTTACCTTGCGCAATTTTCAGTTGGCCTTCGTATCCTACTTGCTGCAAGAGAATGTGTCGGCTATATCGTTCTATTTGTTGTTCTGTTAAGTCCATGTTTTTTATGTCTAAAAGGTCTGAAAAGTCTATAAATCTAAAAGGTCTGTGATACTTCCGCCGCCCATAAAGAAGAGAAAATCTATTTCATCACCATCTTCAAGCATAGTAGTTTCAAACTG
>JAJUFK010000143.1 GCA_029266015.1 Bacteroidota bacterium | reverse complement strand
AGCTATTTGTGAAAATCTATTGTAAAAAACATTCCTATTTTTCTCTTCATCATAATAATCTTAACCATAGATTACACAAAAAATCATTCTGTGAAAATCTGTGGAATCTGTGGTAAAAAAATGTAGCTAAAAAATAGTTCACCACAGATAGCACAGATAACCTCAGATTAATACAAAAAGCTATTTGTGAAAATCTATTGTAAAAAACATTCCTATTTTTCTCTTCATCATAATAATCTTAACCATAGATTACACAAAAAATCATTCTGTGAAAATCTGTGGAATCTGTGGTAAAAATTCATAATTAATGGTTCGACTCTGCTCACCAACCATGGTTATTCAAGGTCAAACCCAAAAAATTAACAATTAACAATTAACAATTAATAATTAATAATTACTTTTGTTATATGCGAACATTTAAAACCATACACATCCCTATTCCTCAAAACCTCCCCGAGCGGTATCGTAAACTATTTCAAAAAAAATCTACTTACAAAGTGCCGGAATTACAAGTCAAAGAATACAAAAATGTATTTGTTTCGCACGAAGGGTTATGTTTACAGAATTTTCGTTTAGTTCCTTATTCATCATTTAATATTTGTACCCGCTACGATAAATCATTTGGTTGGCAGTATTACAAACTTGTATTGGAACAATACCTGGTAAGTACCTTTGGTAAAAGCCTCAAAAAAATCACATTACCTGCCGATACCACATACGCCGTAATTCACACCAAATGGTTTAATTATTCGTTTTGGATTACCTCATCACTGCATCGTTTGATTATGTTGCAGCAATCGGGCAAAGACTTTACTCTACTCTACCCCCAAGCATGGGACACTATTCCATATGTAACCGAAAGCCTAAAAGCGTTCCCAAATCTGAAAATATACAAAATTCCTATAGGGGTTCATGTACAAGTACCACATTTACTTATGCCCGAAGTACGTCCCTTTACCGCATGTTTTGATGGTACAGAACTAGAAACTGTACGCAATTATATAACGACACGCATCCCTGCCGAATTTCACTCAAAACCATACCCCACCAAAGTGTACATTACCCGCAAAAAAGCAAAATACCGCAAGGTAGAAAACGAACAAGAAGTGATAGATTTTTTGGTTCCAAAAGGCTTTTCTGTAATAGACTTTGACGACCTCAGCTTTTGGGAACAAGTAGCCTTAATGAACGGAGTAAAAGAATTTGTAAGTATTCATGGGGCGGGGTTTTCGAATATCATTTTTATGCAAAAAGGAGGACAAATAATAGAACTTATAAATGAAGTTTATGCACAACTTGAATATACCTTCCCGTTTTGGAAACAAACAATTGTTTGTGGACATTCATACATACCTATTTTTGGAAAACCAGTAAATGAAACTTCATTACTGATAGATTCACAAATGCAAGTGCATAGTGAAAAGTTTTTGGTAAATCAGAATATTATTATTGATTTGCAAGAACTGAAAATAAATACATAAACAATAGTTTTTCTTATATATTTTTCACCACAAAGTAACACAAAGAAAAATCTCTGTGTAACTCTGTGCTCTCTATGGTGAATAATTTTTTCAAACAATATTTTATAATTTTATAGCATATATACTATACTTTTAATATATTTGTATTTATTTATTACATACACTACAGAAATGAATTCAAAAATAATACTTCGACAAAAATATATTGATGCTGTTGTTCCATACATTAACACCAAGCTCATTAAGGTATTAGTGGGGCAACGAAGGGTTGGTAAAAGTTATATTTTACAACAAATTATGAATTATGTGCAATCGCAGTTCTCGCACTCTCACATTATTTATATTAACAAAGAAGATATACAATTTGAAACCATACAAACAGCACAGGACTTATACGCATACATTACAGAACATGCTCATGCCGAACACACTAATTTTGTATTTATTGATGAAATACAAGAAATTACCGATTTTCAGAAAGCATTACGAAGTATTTTACTAAAAGATAATTATGATGTGTATTGCACCGGTAGTAATGCATACATGCTTTCGGGCGAAATTTCTACCATGCTGAGCGGGAGATATATAGAAATTCCGGTGCATAGTTTATCGTTTGTAGAATTTTGCCAATTTCACGCACTTGAACATTCCAACAAAAGTTTTGAGAAATACATGCATTTTGGCGGCATGCCATATCTTATAAATCTTGAGCTTACACACGAAATTGTACATAACTATCTTAAAGGAGTGTATTCCACTATTATGTATCGTGATATTTTATTGCGAAACGAGGTTCGTAATACCGCATTTTTAGAAAATCTTGTTCGGTTTTTAGCTGATAATACCGGACAACTATTCTCGGCTAAAAAAATTAGTGACTATTTAAAATCACAGAAAATTTCAATTGCAACATCACAAATTCTAACATATACACAACATTTGTGCAATGCATTTTTAATTCATAAAGTACCACGAATAGATGTGGTTGAAAAAAAAATATTCGAAATTGGTGAAAAATATTATTTTGCCGACATTGGATTACGTCATGCTATTTTTGAATACAAACAAACCGATATATCTAAAATATTAGAAAATGTAGTTTATAACCACCTTTTATACTGTAATTACGAAGTATTTGTTGGTCATCACCAGCATTTTGAGATTGATTTTGTTGCTCGTAAAAAAGGGGAATATCTGTATGTACAGGTTTGTTATCTGTTACACGACCAATCAACAATTGACCGTGAATTTGGTAATTTAGAAAAAATTACAAATAACTATCCTAAAATGGTTGTTTCTATGGATACATTTACAGGAAATACTCGTAACGGCATTCAACATATGCATATAGTAGATTTTGTTACTCGGGAATTTTAAATTTCACCACCGATTACCCAAAGAACCACAAAGAAAAAAACTTTGTGTAACTCTGTGGTCTTTGTGGTGAGTCAAAATTATAGTTTTTATTTTCGAAAATTGTCGCCGAAGAGAATTACAATTTAAAAAGTAATTTCTCTATCTTAAACCGCATTGCAAAAATTAATAATATCATCTGCAAACCTAGTTTTATAGCCTTACCCATATCTCCTGTTACCGAACTTTTACCAACTCGTTCTTTATAATTTACCGGTATCTGAATACTTTTATATTTCATAAGATATCCTCGCACCATCATTTCGGGACCAAAAAAGTTTGAAGTAACTTTTAAATACGGCAACATCTGTTGAATAACATCTTTATGAACAAGTCTAAAAGTACAACCAACATCAGATAAACTATTAGTGTTAAACAACACTTGTAACATTTTTGCTACAGCCCAATTCCCATGACGTAGAATAAATCCCATATTAGCTCCTTTCCAAATAAAGTTGGCAACAGTTCGTGAACCATACACTATATCTAAATCTTCTGAATATGCTAATAATTTATATATATCATGTGCAATAAAGGTATCATCCGGTTCGCACACAACTAGTAAATCACCTTTTGCTTCTCGAAATCCTCGCATAATAGCACTTCCATATCCTTGCATAGGCTCCAGTATTTCTATCGCTTTCGTTTTTGCAACTTCTTCACTGGTACCTTGTGCTGCATTATTATTAATAACCAAAACCTCATCAACTTCTGGTATTGCATAAAAGTCATTAATTACTTTTGCGATTGAATCTTTTTCATTGTAAGTTGGTAAAATTATAGATACACGATTTCCTTTATACATATTATTCAGAGTAAGAAATAATTAAATAATCTTTAAATAATTTTTTTTCTTTAATTTTATTGTTGTCAAATATATGATTATAAACATAATCAAAAGTATCATTTTTTGTTATATATATTGATTGAGATTGAATCTTATTAAAAGATGCATAATCAAATTTTACAATCCCATAAATTTCACAATTAGGAAAAATTGTTCTATCAAATAACTGTAATTTTAGATTTCTATCTGTGGTATAGATATATGTTTCCGGTGGTATAGCATTTCTTATTTCTTCAGCTATTTTTTTAGTTGAATTATATTCTTGTTTCGAAAATATAAAGCCTGCACTTGCAAAATGAAATACTATTCCGGTAAAAAAATAAAAACCAAACAATACATATACATATTTTGCTGTCAATAGATTCGATATATCTTTTACATACAGTGCAAATAAGAATATTCCTAATAAACTCGGTAATGTGTAATAATTAATCCACGCACCTAATTTAAGCGATGCTGCTGCACCAAATAAAAAGGTTCCAATAACAACTAATGAAATATATACTGTAATATTTGAAGATTGTTTAATGACAGAATATGCTGCAAGAAGAATCAAAACAAATGGGAATACTCCATATATTTGAACATATCTATTAAGAACAGAAAAAACATTTATTAAAGAAATTTCATTATTTACCCCACCAATAATTGATTGCAAGAATATATCACCGAACGCAAAATAAAAAATGGCAAATAGGAAAGCGAAACTTATAACAAGTGAAGACACATAAATAAAAATAGCTTTATACTCTTCTATAAGAAGTAATGCAATTGGGAGTATTACAAATAGTTGTATTGCGTCTTGTTTTGCGAAAAATGAAATAGAAGTAATAATTCCCGAAATTAAAAAATGTTTACCATTTTTTGAAATCAACGCAATAATTGAAAAACCAACAGCAATAACAGAAAGACTCGTTGCTATTCCATCGGGACGAATTATCCAATTTTGGGGTGTTAACAGTAATAAACTTAGAAAACTTAACCATATACTTTGCTGTTTTGTAACTTCAAAATATTTACGCAAAACTTTATAAAAGAATATGGCAAGTAAAATGTTAATTAGCAATACAAATGCTCGTACTATAAGAAAAATATCTAAATAATTTTGACTACCAAATATTGCGGAAATTCCGGTATAACACAATTGTGCAATAGGAGTATACTGAAATATTTCGTAAGGTGCTTCTTCAGGATTCATATATAACGAACGACCTTCTAAAACATTCAAAATATTCCAAACATTATTAGTTTCGCCATTCATTAACTCAGTATTAGTGCTAAAAATCAAGGTTATGCGAATAGAAAAATAGAAAACACATAACAATATAAATAGAGCCGAACTGAGTTTATTTATGTTTTTAGTGTTTGAAAAATCTTTGATAAAATGCAATATGCTCATATTTTGAAATTTGAAATCAAAAATACATTATTTATTTTCCCCAATCAAATTTTATAATTTCATACTCTTCATTTTCGAACGAAAAACGTTTTTCAACAGGCAAAGCCTTCAGTTGTTTTTCAAATGGATTATTTTGTTCTAAAAATAAATAATCAATTTTAAATTTTCTAATATACGCTATTTTAAGTGAATCTAGATTTACACCTCCCGTGGTATCTCCTACAAATTGGTAGAATGGAGATGATTTAATTGCATATGTGCCATACAATAAATCTTCCTTTTTGCTTACTGATGGTATTTCAAATACCGATAAACAAACTGGAAAATAGTAATTTGAAAAACGTGATATCTCTGGATATGGTTTTGTGAAATTTATATTTCTATCAAAAACAGATTTATAGGATTGAGCATTTTTAATATATACTGATGTAAACAAAGAATCTAAAAATTCCGCTTGCAACAAATTGTATTTATTTGCAACATCTTTCTTGTCCTTAAAATAATCATAATTATTTAAAAACAAAACACATGAAATAAGAGATATACAAACAAAGAAAATACCTGAGAATTTTTGTTTATATACTATAAAAAATAAAAAGAATAGGAACAAAAGAATATTGAAAAAGGGCATAAAAAAGTTCTGATGTAATTGCTGAAAGTCTGTAACTTCAAACAATAAAGTATGAGCAAACAAACCTGCACAAAGCATAGTTAAAAACAAAATCCAAGTATGAAAAGGGAATAAAGATATGAATACTTGTTTTTTGTTTTTTATAAGCACAAATAAAGTTAGAATTACAAGCACAAATAATCCATACATTCTAAAACTATATAATAGAATATTTCCTACTAATCTCTTTATTTCTTGGTAATCGATATTCTGCAGTTTTATAAAAATATGCTCCTGCATGGAATAAGTAGTTTCAACAGAAGTATTTTGTTGTAGCGTATAAAACAACAAAAAGAATATTCCTACAATTGCATATAAACTAAATAAGCGAATTTGTAAAGATTTATAATATAAAGAACGATACACTATATATACAAATAAGCCACATAACAATACTGGCAAGGTTGGAGGATATACAAACATTAATATAAATAAGGGAAATATTTTTATATACTCTTTTGAAGTTATATTCGAGAAAAACCATAAAATACAAATATAAATTAGT
>JAJUFK010000316.1 GCA_029266015.1 Bacteroidota bacterium | reverse complement strand
GATTGTTTATAAAACTCTGCGGCTATTGAAATATAGGAAATTGCAACCAAAAAATCTTTTTTAGTCGCTTTAGGTTTATTTGCTAAAGCATATCCGGTGTTATAAAACAACTCTGCTTTTTTACTAACATTGGTTGCATTTAGAATTGAAATAACTTCTTTATGTGATTGTATTAAACCTTCTTTATTTGTAATAAGTAATGTATCTACAGAATACATTTTTTCGACACCTGCATACACACAAGTTACAACAAAAACAAAAAAGAAAATCAATACATTTTTTTGAAACATACAATAGGTTTAAAATTGAATACCAAGTAACAATACATCATCAAGTTGAGCCTTACCTTCTTTCCAAACAGTAAATTCTTGCTCTACTTTTTTACCTTGTTCTTTTATAGGAAGCGATGTTGTATCAAGCAATAGTTTTTCCAACCGAGCACGGGTAAATTTTTCATTTTTAGGACCTCCGAATTGATCTTGAATACCATCAGAAAACATATAAATTCGCATACGAGGTTCAATTGGTATAGATACATTTTTAAATTCAGGTGCTTTTCGCATTGAAAAAATACCACCAATTGATTCATAATTTCCTTCTACAACATGCATCATGTTATGAGAATATACTAATAACACATGATTAGCTGTAGCTAATTCAATTATATTATTGTGTAAATCAATTTTACATAGTGTAATATCCATGCCATCGGTTTGAGCATCTTCAGAATTTGTATGTTTTGTAAGAGCATCTATAATACCCGCATTTAATTGTGAAAGAATAGATGCCGGACTTTGAACTTCTTTCGTAGCTACTATTTCATTGAGCAAAGTATTTCCTATCATTGACATAAAAGCTCCGGGAACACCGTGACCAGTACAATCTGCTGTAGCAACAAAAATAACGTTTTCGTCTACTTGTGATAACCAATAAAAATCTCCACTTACAACATCACGAGGTTTAAATAAAATAAAAGATTCTGGAAAATATTTAGAAAAAACTTCTTGTGAGGGTAATATTGAACGTTGAATTTTCTCGGCATATGATATACTATCTACTATTTTTTTCTTTTGTTCTTCAATAGTTTTTGTACGTTCTATTACTTTTTGTTCCAAATTTTGGCGATACGATTCTACAGTCATTATAGCATTGTAAGCTCTAATACTTGCCAATACTGCCGTAAATATATTATCATCGGTTAAGTCTGTTTTTGTTTTGTAATCGTTTATTTCATACGATAATATTACATCTTTTTTAGGAGCATATCCCGGTTGACCTGTCCATAATACAACTCGTATAAAGTGATTTTGCAAATCATTACGAATAAATTTCACAAAATCAAGTCCCGCATGACTTGTTTCCATCACTACATCAAGAAGTATAAGTGCAATATCGGCATTTTCTTGTAAAATTTGTTTAGCTTCCTCACCTGAATAGGCATCAAAAAATTTAATTTTTTTACCCTCATATGTAAAATTATCCAAAGCTAAACGTATAGCCGAATGAATATCTTGTTCATCATCTACTAATAAAATCTTCCACACTTGTTCGTTTTGTGTGCTTTCTGCTATAGGTTCGTCTTCTTCGGCAAAAAGTGAATCAAAACTATCGTCTTCTTCTATCATTGTTTTAGTATTTGTATGCTGTTTTATTCAGCTAATATACAAAAAAAATATGAGCGTTGTAAATTTTTATTAAAAATTAACTATTCTCTAAAAGAATTGATTTATATCCAATACATGATAACACAAAGTAAATAATTAGAATTATAGTATATTTGCAAAGCAGTAGGTTGTTCTATCGCTTCATTTGAAGAGGAAAGTCCGGACAACACAGAGCATTGTGCTGTTGAAATAACAGATATGTGTGAACATATAGTATAGCAGAAGAAAATAACCGTTTGCTTCGGCAAATAAGGGTGAGAAGGTGGTGTAAGAGACCACCGGTAATAGTAGCGATACTGTTAGCCGTGCTACTCACAAGTTGCAAGACCATGTATACCAACGATTGAGAGCTGCTCGTTCGATGTTGGAGGGTAGGTCGCTTAGATAAATGATAGAAAGTTGCTTAGGCAATTACAGAATCCGGCTTATAAACCTACTGTATTTTTATTCTTCAGGTTTTGTTTTTACAAATCCCTTTATTTGTAATTCCTGATCCGGATTTTTGGGATCATTGCTTGTTATTATTATTTGTTGATATACAAAATTAGATTTACCTTGTGTATTAAAAGTTACTTCTATTGAACCTCGTTCTCCTTTAGCAAATTCTTTTTTAGATAATTCTCCGGCTGTACATCCACAACCTGTTTTTACATTACGAATATACAATGTTGATTTTCCCGCGTTTTTAAACGTAAAAGTATGTTTTACTATTGAATTTTGCATAACAGTATCAAAAGTATAATCTGTTTGTTCAAACTTTAAAACCGGGGCATGTTTTAATTCTTTTTTACTTAGTTTAGAAAAATCCTCATATATATATCCCGATATAGTAATTCTTTGTCTAAAATGATTTTCTCTCCCTTGAAATCCTATATATATTTTATCATAAAAATTTCCCCAAACTCCTCGTATTTGTGGATCAAAATGAACAATTATAATTCCATGTGAATTGGGTAACAACATATTTTGTGGATAAACTTCTACTTTGTATGCCGGTGGATAATGAGGAAATTGTAAAGTAACTGCTGTATCTTGCATATTATAGACATACACAGTATCTGTAACCGGTGTTTTAAAATCTACTTTGTTAAAATTAATTGAAGGATTTTTACATCGAATAAAATCCATTTCATATGGATATGTATTTTCAATTTCTGAATTTTGTTTTTTTACCGTTCCTTGTATAGTAAGAG
>JAJUFK010000159.1 GCA_029266015.1 Bacteroidota bacterium | reverse complement strand
TCTCATACCCTGAAAGTGCATTTATAATATAATTTCCATTAAAAGCTGTATTACGCTCTTTTCCATTATAATCTGTATATTTAGAATCAAATAATGATGTTGTAACCAATACATAAAATCCATGTTCAAGAACTCTTTCAATTGTAATTTCAACACCTTTATTAGAACCCGTTCCTTTATTTACAAGGTTTTCTATACGAGGCACAGTAAAATCGGCGCCGGCATTGAGCATTGAATATGAGGGATATGCATTACTTACCGGGGCATGTTGAATATATTGATAATACAATTCTAATTTACATTTCCACACATCAAACATTCGAGTATTATAACCAAGAATATAATGTGTATTTTGTGTAAACTTTAAATTGGTATTTGGTTTATAATACGTTTGAGTAATAGAATCATAGAATTGCTGAAAATACACCTCGTGTGGTTGTGTTTTATTGTGAATGCCATACCCAAAAGAAATAACATGATTTTTAGCAATGGCATATTCCAATCCTAAACGTGGTTCTACTACAACTTGATTATTCAATGAAAATATCTGTGAATGAACACCAATATTACAAGTAAATGATTCAAACGGTTTACATTGATTTTGTATATATGCTTGCAACAAACCAAAATCACCCTTTACATCTACACCTTTTCTATAAGTATCAAATTGAGCCAAATATATACTATCGGCAAAATTAATTGCATACATATCATAACTATACCCGAGTTTTATATTCGACTTTGACGAAAATTTATTTGTGAATTGCTGATTTATAGATATTTTATTTTGATTTTGTCTTTGTCGAAACACGGGTTCTACTCCTGTTTTCTTAACTGAATCAAATACTGTTGTAACATACATATTTTGAAAAGAAACAGTAGTTCTAATCCGCGTTTTAGGATTTATATAATATGTATGTCCTAATCCATATGCTCCCAATCCTGAACCGAAATCGGTAGCTGTTCCCCGTGCATTGTAGCTATTTTCTGATGTGTCTGCTGCTGCACGGCCTAAGCGAATAAAACTATTTCCCCATAATCCAAAAAATGAAAATTTACCATATTTTTCGGTTGGCACAACAACATTATACGTAACGTCTTTATACTGAGGAATAGCAGCACCTGTACCCATACTAACCCCTAATTTATGCATAACATCTAATGTAGAGTATCTACAATTAATTAAATAAGATGCATTTTGTGTTTGTTTATTTGTCAGTGGTCCTTCTGCTCCTAATTCAAATCCATTAAATCCAACTTGACCGGTAAATTCATGCTTCTGTGTATTCCCTTGTCGTAAATATAAATCAAAAGCTCCTGCCAAAGCATTACCATATTCGGCAGGAAAGGCACCTGTCATAAAATCAGATGTAGTAAGTAAGTTATTATTAATCATACTTACAGGTCCTCCGGTTGCCCCCAAAGCACCAAAATGATTCGGATTAGGTATTTCAATACCATTTAAACGCCATAAAACACCACTTGGCGAATTCCCTCGAATAACAATATCATTTCGTGAATCATCTTTTGAACTAACTCCGGCATAATTAGCAACCATTCTTGCCGGATCTCCTAAACTTCCGGCAAATCGTTCAGTTTGTTCAACCGAAATAGCACGTGAACTTACAACGGCCATTTCATTTAAACTTGTTTTATGTGCATTTGATTGAACAACCACTTGCGCTATTTGAATAGGATCATCTTCGAGTGCTATATCCAATACAAACTGTTTACCTGTAATTACCAATACATTTTCTATAACCTTAGTTTTATATCCCAAATACGAAACTTCTATACTTTGACGGCCAATGGGAACACCTGTAATTTCAAATACTCCATAAGAATTTGTAAGACTTGCCAACACAGTATTTCCTTGTACAGAAACTAATGCTCCGGTTAAGGGATATTGAGTTACCGCATCTATTACTTTACCACGAATTACTTGAGTTGCTTGCTCTTGTTGAGCAAATATTTGATACCATAAACATATTAATACTAATACACATACTTTTCGTTTCATTTTTTCAAATTTTTAAATACAACTTTGAAACAAATCTATCTTTTTTAATCTGCACAAAATAAAAAAAAATGTTGAATGAAGACTTTTACATACTGAATGCAATTATTACGCTTTAAAGCGTGTCAAATTTAGGTAAATCTTCTAAAAATGTATATGATTTGCTATAAAATTCTATAGCACACACATAGTGTTTGAGTCCATTTGAAACCATTAAATATGGTGCTTTAAGAGCTATATTGTACCGTGAAATTTGTTGAAAAACACTCTCATTAATTGATACTTCAGGAGCTTTACATTCAACTACAAGTAATGCCATACCTTGCGAATTATAACAGACAATATCAGCACGTTTTTGCAAACCATATATGTTCATTGAAACTTCTAATTGCATGAGCGAAGCAGGATAATTTTTATACTGTATCAAAAATTTAACAATATGTTGTCGTACCCATTCTTCGGGCGTTATTACTACATACTTTTTTCTAATTTCATCAAAAATATATGGGGTGTTATTAATTTTTTTGAAACTAAAATCAAATTTTGGTAACAATAAATCTTGCATTTTGTATTATTTTTACAAAAACAAAAATACAATATCTTTTGTAACTCAATTGTATGGAATACAAACAAATAATGGACGATTTGTCCAAAAAAATATATTATCCAATTTATCTGCTATCGGGTGAAGAACCATATTACATTGATCAAATTGCAGATTATATTGCCGATACTGTTTTAACACCTGATGAACAATCATTTAATCAAACTATAGTGTATGGAAAAGATTCTGATGTTCATACTATAAGCCAACTTGCTCGCAAATTTCCTATGATGTCAAATTATCAAGTTATTATTGTAAAAGAAGCACAAGATTTAAAAAACATTGAAGAATTTGAACATTATGCAAGTAATCCCATGAAATCTACCATTTTGGTAATTTGTTATAAATACAAAAAATATCCTAAAACTACAACATTTGCCAAACATGTAAAAAAATACGGAGTCATTTTCGATTCGGAACCTCTGAGAGATTACCAAGTAAGTACATGGATTCAACAATATGTAAAAGAAAAAAAATATTCAATTAACCAAGATACAAGTGAATTGCTCGCTCAATATTTAGGAACATCACTTCATAAAATTGTAAATGAATTACAAAAATTGATGATAATTTTACCCATTGGTTCTACTATAGGTAAATCTGACATTGAACGAAATATTGGTATAAGTAAAGATTACAATACCTTTGAATTACAAGATGCTTTTGGTTCACGAGATAATTATAAGGTTCAACAAATAATGAAAGTATTTGCTGCAAACCCTAAAGAAAATCCTCCATCAAAGATAATTCCTCTACTATTTACATATTTTAAAAATTTACTACTCATTCATTTTATTCCCGTTAAAACAAATGAAGCTATAGTACAACATGTTAAAATTTCAAATTCCAGTTTTATAATTAAGAAATATATAGATGCATCAAAACGATATAGTCCTCAAAAACTTGTTCAAATTATTTCGCTTTTAAGAGAATTTGATTTGAAATCAAAAGGAGTAAATAGTGGTAATATATCTGAAGGCGATTTGCTGAGAGAATTAGCATTTAAAATATTACATTGATTTTTATTGAAACCCCGAATTTTATATATCGTTCCACATAGATTTAATCGCAGTCCGGGTCAACGATTTCGATGCGAACATTTTATACCTATATTACAAAATGAAGGTTTTGACATAACATATGCAAATTTATTAAGTGAATGGGACGATATACATTTTTATAAAAAAAATGCATATCCACAAAAATTACTAATTTTGATAAAAGGTTTTTTTAAACGTCTTTATCATAGCATTCAAGCTCGCAATTACGATATAATTTTCATATATCGTGAAGCATTTATGATAGGCACAACATTATTTGAACGCATTCTTCATATATGGGGTAAACCAATAATTTATGATTTTGATGATTCTATATGGCTCAATGATACCTCTGATGGAAATAAACATTTAGCATGGCTCAAAAACACAAAAAAAACTAACACAATTGTATCTCTATCACATACCGTAATAGTTGGTAATTCATACCTTGCACAATATGCTAAACAATTCAATAATAATGTTGTAATAATTCCTACAACTATTGACACCAAGTATCACAAACCTTCGCAAACAAACAAACATTCTGATTCAATTTGTATTGGGTGGACAGGTACTGAAACAACACAAAAACATTATGAAACTATTATACCTGCCTTAGAAAACCTGTATTCAATTTTTGGTAATTCAATTTCTTTCAGAGTTATAAGTAACAATACAATTACTCACCCTATTCTCCCCATTCAAAATATTTCATGGAACGCAAATACCGAAATAGAAGATTTACAAGCAATAGATATAGGTATAATGCCTTTACCGAACGATGAATGGAGCAAAGGCAAGTGTGGTTTCAAAGGCTTACAATATATGGCACTTGAAATACCATCAATATTATCTCCGGTTGGAGTAAATTCTGAAATAATCACTCATGGAATAAATGGATATTTAGCAAGCACCCAAGCTGAATGGGAACATTACTTAACTATTCTTATACAAGATGCGGCATTAAGAAAACGTATTGGAATTGCAGGACGTAAAACAATAGAAAATTATTATTCCATTGAATCTCAAAAACAACGATATATATCAATCTTTAGAAATCTCTTACCAAAATAATTATTAAAACTCCCAACAATAAAAAAAACCTCTGTAATTACAATTATTACAGAGGTTTACAATAATTTTGATTTATTATCTTAGGAGAAGTACTGTTCCATATTTTGTTTCTACACCATTAGATTTTGTAGAACCTGCCCACTGTTTACCGTCAGCAAATGTTGCTTCCATTTTCCATATATAGGTATCAGACTGCAGCATTTCACCATTATAAGTTCCATCCCATTTACCTACAAATATTCCATTTTCAACTTCATCTGAATACCACAGTAAATTACCCCATTTATCAAAAACCCATACTTCACATTTTATAAGACCATGAGCAACCGGTTGAAAATACCGAACTCCATACGCAGCGTTGGTTGGTGCAAACGTATTAGGCATTTGAATATTTGCTTTAATATCAACAAATATTTGATGTGAGATTACACTTTTACACCCATGATCATTAACAACTGTTAATTCAACATCGTGCGGACCATACATATATTCTTGACGAACTTTTTCTTTTCTTTCTTTATACGGTACTACAAGCCCTTCCGGATTATATGCTCTACCAAAATCCCATGTCATAGTATAAGGTACTTCAAGTTTAATTATACTACCATCAGGAGCTTTTTCAACAATAGAATCCTGTATTGTTTTATTTGTAAATTCAGCAATATTCATAGCTCCCGGTAATTCCCATGTAAAATCGGGCTCAGCATATTTTGCCTTATATACAATTAATGTATCAGATGAGATACATAAATCAAGAGATGTAACCATGAGTGTAATAGTATCTATTCCCGGTTTACCCCAATCAACATAACGAGTTGCTCCTGATGTCATATCTTTTGAATACATTATATTTTTACCTGTAATTTCCCATTTATAGTTATTTTGAACATCACCATATTCAACACTATAAAATTCTTCTGTTGTACCTTCACACACTTTATCTCTACCTATAATTTTTGAATCAGGCATTGGAGAAACTTGTATACCACCCTCATACACAGATTTACATTCAGCAATATCTTTATCACGAGCAATAATTGTTATAGGTATTCTACCAACTCCTATTTCTTGCAATTGTTCGCCATTTATAGATATTTTACGAGAATATTGTGTATTTCCATTATGTAATAACGGACTTGACCACTCTAACTGATCTGACATTGACATAATATTAACTTCAAATATATCAGCCTGTGTAGAATATTCTCCTAAACAAACAGGTAACGTATTTATAATTGGAACACGTGGTATTCTTC
>JAJUFK010000120.1 GCA_029266015.1 Bacteroidota bacterium | reverse complement strand
ATACATCTTCTGTTAATTCAGTAGAAGAAGATAGTATTGTACATGTTCCATGTGTAATTTCTGCATATGATAAATCAGTTTTGAAACGTATTCAAATGAAGCATAATAAAACTATTGTTTATGATACATTAATTTCTAATACTACAGACTTTTCACATGTTTTTACATATTCATTTTTAGGATTACAAGGATTGCAAAAGTTAACATTATATGCTTTTGATAATCAAGATTTGTATTCTGAACAAACAATTCAATATTTTGTGAAAGAATTGCAAAGCCCAAGTCTTATATTAGATTCTACCAATATATATAAAGATACAATAATTCAAAAGTCACAAACAGCAGAGTTTTCAATTCTTTGCAAACAAGGAGAGCGAATGTTGGATTCATTATATGTTTATCATAATTCAATAAAACAAACCAGTTATCCAAATATTCAAAATAGTATATTTACAGATAGCATTACAAGAATTCCTTATACATGTAATTTTTCTAAAACAGGTATATATATAGTGCAGTTTCGTTTGTTAGATAAAGCAAAGAAAACGACTCAAAAACAAGTTAAAATTACAGTTGTTGAATAAATATAAAACTTACATGGTTAATATTAAAAGAAATCAAATTGTACAATTAATGCATGTGGGGTCTATCATATTTTCGAAAATAAAAATTGTATTATAATGAAAGTTCTATCATATTATTCTCTGTATTTTCTTGTTTTTTGTACTATGGTATTGTATTCATGTCCCTCAAAAAAAAATAAAGAATTAAGCCCCGATGATATTAGACGGTTACAAGAAAAATCTATTGAAGTAAATAGAGAAGTTGTAAGAGTATTACAAGATACCATTGCTGCTTTTGTAAACAAGCAAGGTTGGAATATGCAAAAAACAGGTTCGGGGCTATGGTATTACATTCATCGTAGCGGAAATTCTGATACTATTCAAAAAAATGATATAGTTGATTATGCATACACAGTAAGTTTGCTTAATGGCACAATGTGTTATTCGTCAGATTCTTTGGGGTTAAAACGTATTAAAGTTGGACAGGGTGGAGTAGAGTCGGGAGTTGAAGAAGCATTACGATTTATGTGTGTTGGCGATAGTGTTCGGTTACTTATTCCACCGCATCTTGCTCATGGGCTTATAGGAGACCAAGTTTGTATACCAAAGTTAGCAATTCTTAATTATACACTTGTTGTGAAAAAACGTTATCCTAAGCAAGACTAAATCGTTTGCCGGGAAATGCTTGTATATACCCTTTAAATTCTAATTGTAATAGTATAGATGATGTTTTACTCATGGGAATATTACTTTGTGTTGCAATTTGATCAATAGTAAGTTCTTTTGATTGTTGTAAAAGAGAAAAAACTGTTAGTTCTTCGCCTTGTAAGTCAACAAATAATTGTTTTTGAATAGTTTTTGTTGATGTATGTGCATCAATGTCCCAATTTAATATACGTTCAACATCTTGCGCTGATTCTATGAGATGAGCTTTATTTTGTTTTATGAGCATATTACAGCCTTGTGAATATGTATTATAAATATTTCCCGGAAAAGCAGCTACATCTCTATTGTATTGATTTGCATATTCGGCAGTAATAAGAGCTCCACCGCGTGTTTTACTTTCAACAATAATAGTAATATCACTCATACCGGCAATTATTCTATTTCGTTTTACATACAAAGCATTATCATATATAGTTTGTGAATGACATTCTGAAAGTACAGTTCCTTTATGTGCAATAATTTCGCGAGCATATTTAATATGCGATGCCGGAGTTACAGTACTTAATTGAGTTCCTAATACTGCAATAGTTTCTAAACCATTTTTTAGGGCTTCTTTGTGAGCACATATATCAATACCCATAGCAAGTCCGCTTACAACAATTGGGTTATGTTTTTGTAAATCAGCGATTAATTCTTTGCAGCATCGTTTGCCATACTCTGTAGCACTTCGAGTTCCTACAATACTTATTATTTTAGAGTGATTAAAGTTGTTATTGCCTTTATAATATAATAATAAAGGGGCATCGTCACAGTTTTTTAATCTATGCGGATAATCAGCATCTGTATAAATTGCTATATGAATATTATTTTTTTGAATGAACAGAAACTCTTTTTCTGCTTGTTGCATTACATTGTTTTCTTTGATGTATTGCGCTAATGTTTCTCCAATTTTTGGAATTTTAGCTAAATTTTTGGGAGATTCTTTAAAAATCTGTTCAACACTACCTAAATAGGATATGAGTTGTCGAGCCAATACCGGTCCTATACCCGGCAGCATTGTGGTAGCAATATAATATAAATTGTTTTGCGAATGCATTAGTATACTATTTACCTTCTGTATGATTTGAGAAATACATCAAAATAGGTATAGTTTTTACCATTTCCGGTTCGTTACCATCAAGTTGTTTCATATATTGCCGTACAAGTGCAATCCCTTTTACATCTTTGTAAATATGCAAAGTTTTAGGATTTATATACCAATCCTCTATAAATGCTAAAGCAGTAAATTCGCTTGGATCAATTTTTTTCTCAATGGTTACAGTATCTTCGGCTCCTGTTGTTTCATCAACATTAACGTATGATTCGGTAAGTTCACCTAATCGCATTTTTACATCTTCTTTTGTTAGAAGTTGTAATGTATCACGTAACATAAAACTATAAACAGGTACAGAACCTGAAAGAGCTTTTGCAATTATAACATTCATAACATGTTTTACCTGAATATTTTCCAAATATTCTGGATTAGATTCATTTACTAATGAAACTTCATAGGCAACATTTTTGCTCAGTAATTCTAAATCCTTATATGACTTTGAAACAGTATCAATACATGGTATTTTAGCAATTAATGATTTACTTTGTTCTTCGCTACCAAAGGGAGTTTTGCGTAAATATTCACGCACAAGGGTATATGAACGAACATTTTTATTCATAATAAATGCTGCAGTATCCATAAACCACTCTTCATCAAATAATAGATATTTAATTTCTTGTTTTGGTATTGAAATTAATTTTTCTGAAATATCTGTTTTTGTAAGAGGTATATCAGATAATGGGAATAAGGGAGTAATAATTCCTTTATTGGTATTTTCAACTATGGAATTTATAAATTTTTCAAAATCAATACTTTTAAAGAAAAATGAATACTCCTGAGGAACTATCATATTTTGTTCATATACTAATGACACAGAAGATGGTAATAAATGATTTTGTTGAACACAATCTGTTTGCTTTTGCGAATCATGTTGATTACATGATGATACAATGATACAAACAGCACTTAGTAAGTACAGTATTTGTTTCATACGTATAATGTTTATTCGATTATATAGCGAGCTGACAATCCAAATTTAATTGGAATAAATGCTTCATTTTTATTGCTTGTAACAACATTTATTATAGGATGCCAATCTATTGTAAGATTTAATGGAATTTGATCAAATGTATATCCTATACCAAGAACCCCATCAACACCAAAAACTATATCAGTTTGTTCCCATTGTCCAATATGAACACCACAGCCGGCATACCAACGTACCGATGCAGGTACATCGGGTAATGATTTAACATATTTATATAAACCTGTAATTTCTGCACCACTTGATAAATCGCTCATCAAAAATAATTCTCCTGCTGTTTGATTAGATAAAAATCTGTCGTAGGAAATACCAATTAAGTCTTCATTTTCGACACGTATTCCAATAGCATGACGATACCATTTTTGATTTGCACGTTGTGCTGAAACTGAAGTTACAATACTAAGTAACATAATTGCGAAGAAAACTAATTTTTTCATATAACTATTATTTTGGTAAATAACTTTTTAATAATTGTTCCAATTCATGTATTTCTTGTTGTGAATATGCATTTAAACTAATAGGTGGATATTTTGCAATTTTTTCGTTTACTTTCTGATATAAATGTAATTCAGTATTTGAAGAATCTTTTGTAATTTCATATGAGTGAAATTTAATAATAGGTATTTTATATGTGTTAAATTTTTTTCCAAATGTGCGAATATGATAAAATCTGAAAATTATATGTTCATTATCGTCATCGGTTACATATACAAAATAATATTTTTTTCGAAAACGTTGCCAAACAAAAATGCCATAAATACTAAATATAAGTAATGTGAAAAATAAAGTTTGTATCCACGATAACGAATATGTAACTCCAAATTCATATAAAGCTACATCCCAAAATAAAAATACAGAACTAAAAATAATAACGAATATTAAAGAAATAATTCGTATAATTTTTGATTTGCCTGTAAAGGTATTATTTTGAATTACCATGTAATGTTAATTGTTACTGTATTATGCAAATATAGAAAAAAGTTAGATTTTAAAAAGGTAATGTTGTAAAATGTTTCGCAATTATGATATTTTAGGTTTAAACATTTTTACCACAGTATAAATTCATTACTTTTGCAAAAAAAAGTAGATTTATATGGGATTAAAATGTGGAATAGTAGGATTACCAAATGTTGGAAAATCAACCTTATTTAATTGTTTAACAAATGCAAAAGCTCAAGCTGCCAATTTTCCATTTTGTACTATTGAACCAAATATTGGAATGATTACTGTTCCTGACAGTAGACTCAATGAATTAGAAAAAATTGTAAAGCCAGAACGTGTAGTTCCTACTACCGTTGAAATTGTTGATATAGCAGGCTTAGTTAAAGGTGCAAGCCGTGGCGAAGGATTAGGAAATAAGTTTTTGGCAAATATCAGAGAAACCGATGCTATAATTCATGTGTTGCGTTGTTTTGAAAATGAAAATATAACTCATGTAGATGGATCTATAAATCCTGTAAGAGATAAAGAAACTATTGATACCGAATTGCAATTAAAGGATTTGGAAACTATAGAGGGGCGTATTCAAAAAGTAAAAAAACAAGCTCAAACCGGTGGCGATAAAGAAGCTAAATATGTATATGATATATTAGAACGAGTTAAGACACATGTAGAAGCTGGTAATTCTGTAAGAAGTTTAGGGTTAGACGAAAATGAAGTAAAAGCTATTTATGATTTACATTTGATAACGTTAAAACCGGTTATGTATGTTTGTAATGTTGATGAATCGGGAATTAAAGGTAACGCCCATGTTGATGCATTAAAAAAAACAGTTGCACAAGAAAATGCCGAAGTACTTGTATTAGCTACAGCAATTGAAGCTGAGATTGCAGAACTTGAAGATCCCGAAGAACGACAATTGTTTTTACAAGATTTAGGGTTAGAAGAACCGGGGTTAAATAAATTAATTCGTACCGCATATAGTTTATTGAATCTTGAAACCTATTTTACCGCTGGAGTTAAAGAAGTACGCGCATGGACATATCATAAAGGTTTTAAAGCTCCTCAAGCTGCCGGTGTAATACATTCTGATTTTGAACGAGGATTTATAAAAGCTGAGGTTATAAAATTTGCCGACTTTATTAAATATGGTTCGGAACAAGCTGTAAAAGAAGCTGGTAAAATGGCTATGGAAGGTAAAGATTATGTTGTGCAAGATGGCGATATTATGCATTTTAAATTTAATGTGTAAAGTATGGAAATGACAGATACCATCATATCTATTCTTGATTTTACCGGTACTTTTGCTTTTGCCGTGAGTGGGGCGTTAGCTGCTGCCGATAAAAAATTTGATTTGTTTGGAGCTGTGTTTCTTGGCTTTGTGACAGCTATTGGTGGTGGCACTATGCGTGATATGATGCTGGGGAATACTCCTGTTGCGTGGCTTCATGATATTCGTATTTTTTATACAATTGTGTTGGCTGTAGCGTTTACTTTTTTATTTCGACCTACGATTATACGTTTTACCAAAGCATTGTTTTTATTCGATACTATAGGTATAAGTGTATTTACTATAATTGGGTTACAAAAAGGGTTGGGCGTTCAAATTCATGCTCCAATAGCAGTAATGATGGGTATAACAACTGCAGTAATGGGAGGAATAATTCGTGATGTATTATGTAATGATATTCCTCTTATTTTTCATAAAGAAATTTATGCTACGGCATGTCTTTTAGGTGGTATTATATATCTTTTGTTGTTGTATTGTAATGTTTCTGAATCTATTATTATAATTACTGCAGCAACATCAATATTTATTGTGCGAACTTTAAGTGTTCGTTACAAATGGCAATTACCAAAATTTAAATAAATTTAGTGCTTTGTTTTCACTAAATTACCTGAGCATCAGAATAATTCTTTTTTAAGAAATTCGCCTGTGTAACTAGTTGATATAGTTGTTATTTCTTCAGGTGTTCCCGAACCTACAATGAATCCTCCGTTTTTTCCACCTTCGGGACCTACGTCTATTATATAATCTGCTACTTTTATTACATCTAAGTTATGTTCAATTACTATAACTGTATTTCCTCTATTCACTAATTTTTGTAATACCCCCAATAGTATGTCTATATCTTGAAAATGTAACCCTGTAGTTGGTTCATCAAGAATATATATAGTATTACCTGTATCTTTTTTTGCTAATTCGGCTGCTAATTTTACTCGCTGAGCTTCACCACCTGAAAGTGTTGTAGAAGCTTGTCCTAATGTTAAATAGCCTAAACCAACATCTTGCAATGTTTTGAGTTTTGTGTATATATGAGGAACATTTTCGAAAAAGTCTACAGCAAGATTAATTGTTAAGTTTAAAATATCACTTATTGATTTACCTTTAAATCGTACTTCTAACGTTTCTCTATTATATCGTTTGCCGCCACAATCATCACATTCTATATATACATCAGGTAAAAAATTCATTTCAATAGTTTTTACACCTGCTCCTTTGCATGTTTCGCATCGGCCACCTTTTATATTAAAAGAAAAGCGTCCGGCTTTGTATCCTCTTATTTTTGAATCGGGTAGTTGTTCAAATAATTTACGAATATCATTAAAAATATTTGTATATGTAACCGGATTTGAACGTGGAGTCCTGCCAAGAGGCGATTGGTTTACTTCAATAACTTTGTTTATATGTTCTAATCCTTGTATAGAACTATAGGGGAGAGGTTCTTGTTTAGAATTGTAAAAATGTTTTTGTAAAATTGGATGTAATGTATGATTTATAAGGCTTGATTTTCCACTGCCTGATACT
>JAJUFK010000381.1 GCA_029266015.1 Bacteroidota bacterium | reverse complement strand
TCTTTTATAAGATTCAAAGAACCTGTAAATTTTTTATACATATAAATTGATATTATATTATTATTAGAAATTGAATACGTATTATATCCTTCTATTGTGGTTTGAACCGTTTTAAAATCATCGGAATATTGGGCACCTTTATAATCTAATTTAATGAGAAAAGTATCATCATTATATTGATATGTATAGGAACAGATAATTTTTTCATCAGCAACGGTATCTACACTTCTATATGCTAAACCTTTCGTATTTAAAAAATAATATTTTTTTTGATTTAATTTATTGTATGAGTCATAAATATACGTAACTAAGACACTATCATTTATTGTATCATATACAGTTTTATCAATTCTTCCCATATAATCCATTCTCCAAATTTGTTTTACTATATCATTACGCATATAGTATATATATTTATATTCTTTTGTTAATGGTGGTTTTTCTAGATTTTTATTACAAGAATTTGTAATAAAAAATGTAAAAAACAGTAAAAAAGGGAAAATTACTACTCTATAAAAAAAATTTTTTTTCATAAATAAGGTATTTGTTTATTGATGTTTAAGCATTTTAAATTTTTTCAAGTAAAAATAATAAATAATGGCACACGCTTTGCAAATTGTTCAGAAAATAATTAAAAAATAATTAGGAGGCACAAATATGAAAACAATTGTAACAGTAATAGCACTAATTTTTGGAACATTCCAAATGTTTGCGTCAGATTTAATAATTACATCTACACATGCAAAACCTTTTAGTATATCTATAGATGGATATATGTATCATTCTCAACGCGGAGAAGTTGTTGTAAGAGATTTAGCACCTGGAACATACAGAGTAATTGTATATTCACACCCAGGTAATCATAGAGCAAATCGTGTACAATATATACAAATACCTCCTCGCGCCAACATATTTTCAACACTATATCCAAATAATGATATTGTTACCCAAGAAATCGTGTATTATAGACCTAACCATAAAGTATATGCTAAATCAGAACCTGTATGTAGAGAAACAGTTGTATACCGACATGGATATTGTTATGGTGGTTGCGATTATGATTATGATACTGATTATTATAGAGCTCCCAATTATTACGAACGTAGAAGATAAAAAAAAACACAGAGCCCTCTGTGTATATATTCATAGTTCCATAATTCTCTTTAATACCGGAAACAGCAAATCCCCCCCCTCTTTGTTTTCCGGTATTTTTTCTGTTATGTTGTTTTTGATTTGTTAATTATTTCTATAGCTTCCTGTGTTGCTTTTTCTATACTAGTATTTCCATTAATCCAATGAATTTGTATTCCTCTGCGTTCCATACCTCTATACCACGTCATTTGACGTTTTGCAAATTGGCATATTGCTATATACAATTCATCAAACATCTGTTTCTCCGTAATTTTTCCTGTTACGTACAATGTTATATATTTATATTCTAGTCCATAATACATTAGCTTTTCGGGTGTAACACCTTGTGAAAGTAAATGTTCTACTTCATGAGTCATGCCTTGTTGCATTCTTAATTGTAATCTGCTTAAAATTCGTTGTCTTCTGGATTCTCTATCTATCTCAATACCTATTACAATAGGTTCATATGGTAATTTTTGAAATTGTATTTGCGTACCATATGTTTGTTCATATTTTGCAATTTCAAGAGCTCTAATAACTCGTTTTTTTGTGTCAATATCGGTTTTATTATGTAATGTTTTATAAAGTTTCAATTCTTCTATTAATTCTTCAAATGAGCGTTGTTCACATTTTTTTCTAAATTCTATATTTTGAGGCACCTCATGTAATTCATATTGTTTAATTATAGCTTCAGTGTACAACCCAGAACCGCCACACACTATAGCT
>JAJUFK010000375.1 GCA_029266015.1 Bacteroidota bacterium | reverse complement strand
GAACTTGGAACAGTGCCTAATGTGCAAAACACTACCGTTCATACTATGAAAATAGATGAATCGGTAAAAGGGCAACAAACTGCTATTAATTGGGATTCGGTTACACAGTTAAATGAACAAGTACCTGAAAAAATACGATTGATAAATCCTAACAGTCCTTTTAATGGTGAAAATCCTTTACATGAAGAACCCGAAAAGCCTTCTATTGCATTTGATTATGAGCAGGTTAGAAAAATGAGTGATATAACGCCTCTTGAAAAAATGACAGCATTGCAGCGTAAAGAAGTGCAAAAACAACAATTAGCCGAAAAACAAATTACACAACTTAAGCAAGAACCAAAAGATGCACCTACTCGTTTTAGTTTAAATGATTCTTCCAATGGTATTGTAATAAATGATAAAAACAGATACATGAATCACAATGTTGATTAAGGTATTTGAATGACCAATGTGTTAATTCACAAAGGTACAAAAAGTGCGGACATACTTTTTTTGCTCGGGCAGAGTGCATACTGCCCGGGCTTTTTCTTTTTTTGTATATTATTGCAAGAAAAAGTATATTTGTAATAAATTATTTTAAAGGTTACTATATGAAACATATTTTTTTTGTTGTTGGGCTAATATTTGTTTTCAATACTTTATTGTTTGCTCAAAATACATTTCAATTTCAACGAGATAATTCATCTCGAACTACAACGTTAAAAACAGGGAAGGAAATAACAGTAACATTTAAACCTATTGTTGAAAATGGGAAAACAGATACTGTTTCTAAAAGTGTAATAGGGTTATTATCATCAACTACTAATTCTCAATTACATATGTTTGCAACTACAGAATATGCAAAATATGTTTTTTCACAAGATAGTATTCTTGAAACCTATCGTAAGTATTCATATGATTATCCGGTAAGTTACGATGCTAATACTATAGCCTATATTTCATATGCTCCCAAAGTACGACCGGCTATAGAAATGGCTACTTTTGCTTCTGTTATTACCCTTGCTGTAATTGCTCCTATTTATGCATTTAACCTAAAAGAACGTAATTTCAATAGCGATGCATATATTTCTATAGCAGCTCCTGCTGCTGTGGCTACTATTATTACTCTACCTCTGTATTATAAAATTGAAGAACGAAAATTGCAGTTTTTGCAAAAATAATACTTCCAAAGTAGGGCATTTTTTGGTATATTTGTCATTAGTATATATCAAAAAATAATTATTATGAAAAAAGTATTTACCATTGCAGTATGTGTTGTATTTGCTATAGTAGCATATTCACAACAAATTCAACAAATAACAGTAAACGCCACTAAAAATGTTATGTCTGTTGGTGAAACTATGCAGCTTACCGCTATTATTAGTCCTCAAGAAGTAACTAATAATACGTTAACGTGGAGTTCTTCAAATCCTACCATAGCTACGGTAAATACGGCAGGTATAGTTACTGCAGTAAGTGCAGGTTCTGTAAATATTATTGCATCGGCTAATGATGGTTCTAATGTTACAGGTTCTTTTCAGTTAGTAATAAGTTCGGTTCCAATTACGAGTATTACCATTGGAGGTTCCACTGCTCAAATGCAAATGGGACAAACAATACAATTATCTGCTACAATTTTACCTACAAATGCTACCAATAAATCAATTTATTGGTCAAGTTTAAGTCCTAATGTAGCATCTGTTGATCAAACAGGTAAAGTTACAGCTCTCTCAACAGGAACAACTACTATTAAAGCTATGAGTCAAGATGGTTCAGGAGTTTACGCATTTTTTGATATTACTGTAATTTCATATATAACTATTGAAAATGTTGTAATTCCTCTTAAGTTATATAAGACTACAGTTCAGTCAAATCAATTTATGATTGATTATGAAGTCTATCCTCAAACAGCACCTAATAAAAACGTG
>JAJUFK010000276.1 GCA_029266015.1 Bacteroidota bacterium | reverse complement strand
ATTTAGACTGGATAAGAATTCTCTGACGATCTATTTTTTCTATGGCATGTATATGAATAATATATGATTTATGAACTCGAATAAAGAGATTTTTAGGCAATTTTTCATATATATGTTTCATATTCATAAGTGTGACAATCATTTTTTTACCACAATATATTTTAACATAATCTTTAAGTCCTTCAATATAGGTAATATCATTAAAATTTATTTTAACTGTTTGATATTCTGACTTTACAAACATAAAATCTTGATTTATTTCTTGATTATGAATTTGATTTTTAAACATATATATTTCATATGCTTTTGTTACTGCTTTTAAAAAACGTTCAGGAGAAATTGGTTTTAACAAATAATCAACTGCTTGTAAATCAAATCCTTCTATAGCATATTGAGAATATGCAGTTGTAAAAATTATCATTGGCGCATTTTGTAGCGAATGAGCAAATGCAACTCCGTTGATTTCTGGCATTTGAATATCTAAAAACAAAAGATCTATGGATTCTTTACTAAGATATTGAGAAGCTTCAAAAACATTTTTACAAATACCAATCAATTGCAAATATGGTACTTGCTCTATATAAGTCTGTAACACATCTCTGGCAAGAGGTTCATCATCAACTAACACACATTTCATAAATCATTAATTTTCAAGTATTTAAACAACAAGAAAACATGGTTCTAGTTTATACATATTGAATTTGTAAGGAAACAGTAAATTCATCATTACTTTTAGCTATATCTAATATATGTTTACCTGGATACAATGCTTGTAAGCGTTGTGATACATTTGTTATTCCAATACCTTTGTTTTCATTTTCATTACCTATATTATATAAAGTATTAGTTACAGTAAAATAAATTTTTGTTTCAGTAATCGTTATAGTAGAACACATAGTTAATGTTGAATCTTTTGATATTCCGTGCTTACATGCATTTTCTATAAACGGCAAAAAAATCATGGGCGCTATTTGCACATTGCTAGTAACACCGGTAACTGAAAATTCAAGAATACTTTCAGATGATACCCGTAATTTTTGTAAGGCAATATAATTTTGAATATATGCTATTTCACGCTCTATAGGAACAAACTGATTTTGAGCATCATATGTCATATATCTAAGCATTTCGGATACTTGTAAAATAGCTTTAGGAGTTACATCAGATTTTTTGAGACTAAGGGAATAAATACTATTAAGTGTATTAAATAAAAAATGAGGATTTATTTGAGATTTGAGCAGTTGCAATTGTGATTCAATATGAGCATGTTGTAATTGCTTCATCTGAGTTTCATAGGCATACATCTGAATAGCATAAGTATAACCGGTACTGAGAGCGAAAATTACAAGAAGAAGTAAACCTATAAAATTTGCTCGTTTTTGTTCAATTCTTTTAAATTTATTATGTAAATAATTATGCTTCATGTCTTTATATTCAGCGCTTTCTATAAGTTGCAAGTTATGTTGAATTTCAGGTTTTTCCATCTCAAAAGGCATACTATTTCTTGGTATTTTAGGAGGCATAAATAGTTTACTTATGTGCATACCTGAAAGTATAATAACAGTTACACAAACAATATACAGAATATATTTTTTAACAAATAAAAATTTAGGAACTAATACATAAGCATTCAAATAAAACAAAATTATAAGAACTAATGTTTCATATAATTTAAACTTAAAAAATTGAAACTGAAAAGGAATTCCGATTACGATATGAGGAACAGTTATAAATAAAATCCAAAATAAAATATGTGCAATTACAAACAGTACATTTTTAAAATTTACATTCATTTGAACAATTATAAAGTATTATTATTCATATATATAACCTAATAAAATTACGTACTGTTAAATATACTATTTTTCGTTCTATTTTCTACACTCAAATAGACAAATAAACAAAAAGTATAGACAAAATCTATTTTTCAAATTTTGTTATTTTATCTTTCCAAACCAAAGGTATCAATTGTGGTTCATGTTTTGAATAATTCATACAAACAAACGTGGTGAGATTATATGTAGTAAGCTCAGCACCTTCCGGAGTATTTCGCAACAACGCCTGAATCATATCAAAACTTTTATTGCCAAAACGTATTATTTTACTCACTATTTGCAATTCATCTTCCAAAAATACCTCCTTAACATAGGTAGTATTTGATTGAGCAATTACAATATTTTGCTCGTAAGTAAACGGTTTTTCCCCTAACACTTCTTTAAAATAAAATGTTCTACCTAAATCAAAAAACTCGTGATACACAGCATTATTTACATGTCCGGCTAAATCTATATCATTGTATCGAACCTGAATAGGATGAGCATGATTAAACGTATATTGTAAAATATCTTCGGGTTTCATATTATTTACGTATTATGGTTATTTCACTATTATTTTTAATTTTTATAATGCTTGAAGCTTGTGTCGGCGACACATCATTTTGTCTATACTTAACAATATAATCTACGGCTGATTTTATTTCTATAGAAATTTCATTAAATATTGACGGGGTTGGTTGTCCATGAATATTTGCTGAAGTAGATATAATAGGTCGTTTAAAACGAGTTATTAGCTGATTGGTAAATTGTTCATTTGTTACTCTAATACCAATACTACCGTCACTATTTAAACAATTTTTTGCCAAATTTTTTCCCTTTTCAAATACTATTGTTATTGGTTTTTCTGATAATTCAATAATATCATAAGCAACTTGCGGAACTTCTTCTACATATCGTTCAAGCATTGCAATAGAATTTACTAAAACTAACAACGGCACTTGTTCGTTACGTTGTTTTGCTGCATATATTTTTTTAACAGCAACTTCATTCGTTGCATCACAACCTAATCCCCAAACTGTATCGGTTGGATACAAAAAAATACCACCTACATACAACACATCAAGAGACTTTTCAACATCTTCCTTCATATTTATTAATGTAAATTATATATACTCCAAACAACTAATATATTCTTTATTGAGAACCGACTGAGCAAGATTTTGTAATTGTTCATTAGACACTGCATTAATTTTTTCAATAATTTCTTGATATGTATCTACCTTTTCATAACATATATACGATTTAGCATTTGAAATCATAAGTGAAACAAAATTATCAAAAGACAATGCTACTTGTCCTATTAACTGTTGTTTATACATAGCTAATTCATCATGAGTCAAACCAGTCTGAATTACAGTATCAAATATAGAAAATATTATTTTCTTACTCTCATTAATTTTTGTTGATTCTGTTCCAAAATACACAGTAAAAATACCTGTATCATAATATGCAGTATAATTAGATTCAATATTATAGGTTAACCCCCTCTCTTCACGCAATGCAAGATTTAATTTTGCATTAAAGCTATTTCCTCCTAAAAGATTATTTAATAAAACCATTGCTGTTT
>JAJUFK010000202.1 GCA_029266015.1 Bacteroidota bacterium | reverse complement strand
TTATATTTATAACACCAAATATATGGTACAGTAATTGCTATTAAACAATATAGTACTATTTTTATAGTTAGAAAAATGTTTTTATATAAAATATCATGTAATTTTGTTTTGAAAAATAATACTAAACAGTAACACACAACTCAATAACATATGAAAAAAATTACAGTTTTAATAGCAGCAATAGTCCTTATTACGGGTATTGGATTCATATATTCCTTTTCATACAATCAATACACACCTGTTTTGGTAGAACGACAAGAATTTGAATCATCTGTTGCTTCTATGCCGGTTCAGGAATTACACAATCCGGGTAAAATTTTTGTTCGCAGTAATTTATTATTTATTGTAGAGAAATTTTATGGCGTTCATATAATAAACAATATGGATCCTACCAATCCACAAAAAGTTGGTTTTATTCGTATACTTGGATGTACAGAAGTTACAGTAAAAAACAATACAATGTATGCCTCGAGTGCCGTTGATTTAGTGGTGATTGATATTTCTGACATTCACAACGTACGCGAAGTAAACAGAATACGAAATGTTTTTCCCGAAATACAATCACCATCAGGTGAATATGATTGGAAATATAGTGAATCTCAACGCCCTGCAAATACTGTAATAATAGCTTGGAATAAAAAATAATAGATTATGATACGATATATTAAATATATACTTTTAGTAGCCGTAGCATATATATGTGCTATGTGCGAAGAAAAAATATACGATCCCAACTATGGAAATATTCCGGAACCGGGATTATCGGGAAAAGGAGGCTCTATGGCTCGTTTTACAATTTCTGATAACAAACTATATGTATTACGACAAGGTGATGTAATAGTGTATGATATTTCAAACCCAAATGAAATTGTTCAAAAAAATCAAATGTATTTAAATTGGGGTATGGAAACAATATTTCCTTATGATTCTCTTTTGTTTTTTGGTTCACAAATGGGAATGTTTGTATATAAAAAAAATGGATTTGATTTAGAATACATTACACAATACCAACACATTACATCTTGCGACCCTGTAGTATTTGACGGAAGATATGCTTATGTAACACTCAATGACGATATGTGGATGTGTAATAGAGGTGTAAACGAACTTCACGTAATTGACATGCAACAGTTAACCAATCCCAAACTTGAAAAAACCTACCCTATGCAAAGTCCTAAAGGATTAGGTGTTGATGGTAATTTATTATTTGTATGCGACAATAATCATTTACGTGTTTTTGATAAATCAACCCCAACTTCATTACAATTACTTACATCTTTTGACCAATTACAAGCATATGATGTAATTCCTTATAATGATTATCTCATTCTTACAAGTATGAACGGAGTTTCACAATATTCATACAACAAACAAACAAAAACAATACAATTAGCAAGTAGTATATTAGTAAATAATCAATAATTATAATCAATGAAAAGTATAAGTATAATAATTGTTTGCACATTATATACAATAATTGCAACAGCTCAAGAAAATGGTGTTTTTAGTGCTCGTGAAAACACAAATAAATTTGTAATAAGTATAGTACCCCAATCAACTGCAGAAAATGCACTACGTGTTGATATAGATAAACGTTTAAATAATGGAACTACACTTATTGTTGCTCCGCGATTTTATTTGAATCAATCAAATGCCAGTTGGGAAGGAGAAACTTCAAGCAGTATGATAGGTGTAGGTGGTGAAATATTCCAAAAAATAAGAGTAAACGATTTATCAAAACCTGTACGTGCATATTTCGCATACGGCTTATTATACAATTTTTATCATGTAAGCTACACACAAACAGAATGGGTGCAATCATCAGTAGTAGGTGTTAATACACTTGTACCAGAAGAAAAAACAAAAACCGTAAACATTAATAAAATGGGCCCGAGTTTAAATATAGGTGTAGAATTTGAACCTATTAAACGATTTGTAATAGATGTAGGTGCAGGATTTGGAGCACGTTATGCATTTGTTTCACAAGGCGACAAATCTTACATCAACAATCATGATGGCATTTTAAATATGGGATATACCGGTATTCTTCCTCTAGGAGTTGCAAAATTAGGTATTGTTTTTTAAAATTACTTATATACTATAATTAGAGGTTGACACATAATAATTGTCAACCTCTTTTTTTATTATATTTACATCATGGAATTTATACAAAAACATATATTTACGTTTCTTAGAATTCTTATAGGTTTTGTTTTTATAATAAGTGCATTACTTAAATTAGCTCCAATTGCACCATTTGAAAACATCCTAATTTCTTTTAATATTTCTAATTGGTTATATGCTCCCTATATAGCTCGATGTATCATTAGCTTTGAACTTGCAATTGGTTTTTTTATTATAGCAAATGTATATACCAAAAATTCATTAAGAGTTGCATTGTATACTCTTATTGTATTTTCACTGTTTCTTATGTATATATATTCCATTGGTCACTCCCAACAAAACTGTGGTTGTTTGGGTGAAGTAATCGAACTTAAACCTATTGAATCTATTCTTAAAAATTGTGTTCTTATAGCTGTTATTCTGTATTGTTTAAAAAATCATCATAAACTACAAGAAAATGAATTTAAAAAAATCATGCCTTTCATTGCAGGAATTATTATAATCATTGCAGGAGCTATTCCTTATTTGTATAATATGCCTACTCGTGCAAATGAACCTAGTAATTATATAATCAAACCCGGAATGAAAATCTCTCATCAATCAATACAACAATGTATTCTTAATACTGGTGACACAGTAAACTTTACGCACAATAAACATATACTTGTATTTGCTTCGCTTACATGCAACAGTTGTAAATATGCTATATCAAAATTAGAAAACATTCACAAATACAATCAAAAATTCAACATTTCAATAATTTTTCTAGAAACGCCACACAAAGACTCTTTACTTACTCAACTGAAAGAAAAAACCGGATTACAAACCATTCCATATTCATTTTTATCACCCGAAGACTTTTTCAAAACATCACACAATAAATTACCTTTTATTGTATTTGTAGAAAATGGTGAAATTAAAAATTTACGTAACTACAATGATTTATATATTGGTGATATTTTTACTTTTTTTAAACAATAAAATATGCCGTTTTTTTCAATCATACTTCCTGTATATAACAGACAAACATTTATAGCAAGAGCTATTGACAGTGTTTTACAACAAACTTTTACCAATTTTGAATTACTCATAATAGATGATGCTTCTACAGATAACACTCCTCACATAATACAAACATATACCGATTCAAGAATACGATATATTCAAAATCAAACAAATTTAGAACGTTGCCACACCCGAAATAAAGGTATAGAACAAGCTCAAGGAACTTATATTTGTTTTTTAGATAGTGATGATTACCATCTTCCACATCATTTAGAAACTCTATATACTGAAATTACCAAATTACATACACCTATAGCTCTTTTTTTTACTAATTCATGGAATTCAAATAACGGAAATGTAACAGAACGAATATGCCCTGATTTGAACAAATATAATATTTTTGAATATATAGCTCTCTATACGTTCAATCCGCAACGCATGTGTATCCACAGAGATATTACAAAAACATATACATTTGACCCTGCTGTATATGTATGTGAAGATTTAGATTTGGCAGCACGTATTGCAACTCAATATCCCATACATCAGATTCAAGAACGAACTACTGTATATGTTTATCATACAGATTCATTTACCGGAGGCGACAATCGTAAACCATTTAAAGAATTAGAAAATTACAATAGAATTTTTGCAAAACCAGAATTACACAACCGTTTCCCATTGCGAGTAAAAAGACAACTCCGCAGTATGTGTTATTTTCATATGGCACTTTATTATGAAAACAGAAAAAAACGATGGGCTTTGTATCGGTCAATTATACTATCGTTTGTATTATATCCTCTTGGATATAACAGAAAAACAAATAAAATTTTATTGGTACTTAGTATATATAATATTCCAATAGTGGGTAATTTAATACAAAAAATATACAAAAAAAGCCTCTGAAAATTCAGAGGCTTTTTCTTTCATTTTATTTTAAATACAATTATGCTAAAGAATTAACATGTTTTGCTATCGATGATTTTAAATTCGATGCTTTATTTTTATGAATAATATTTTTCTTAGCAAGTTTGTCAAGCATTGCTGTTACTTTAGGCAACATTTCTTTTGCTTCAGCAGCATCTGTTGATGTTTGTATTTTTTTAACAGCATTACGTGTTGTTTTCGCATAATATTTATTATGAACACGTTTTGTTTCCGTTTGACGGATTCTTTTAATTGACGATTTATGATTTGCCATATTATTATTTATATTTTTTTGTAGCTCGTAGGGGAATCGAACCCCTGCTACCAGGATGAAAACCTGGCGTCCTAACCCCTAGACGAACGAGCCGTTAGTTTTTCAATGCGGGTGCAAAGATATACTACATTTTTATTTTTGCAATAGCTTTCAAATATTTTTTTTATTTTTTTATTTGTTTTACATAAAAACCCCTGTTTTATTGATATGTATAGTGTATTCAATAAACTTATTGAAACATCTTACCTCACAGATTTTGAAACACATATCTCTTTTTACAGATTTTATAACTTCATAAAAATCTATTACTCAAATAGGTACAATTGTTACAACTCCAATCCAATATATAGTTATATTACAATAACATTAGTTAAATAATCGTGTACTTTGATAAAACCCGGATTGTGGTGTTGGCGGTTTTTTACGGAACGAAATAAATATTTCGTGCGATCCATAACTATAGGGACTTACATCACCT
>JAJUFK010000148.1 GCA_029266015.1 Bacteroidota bacterium | reverse complement strand
GATTACGCATCCCGATATAATGAAATTAAAAAATATTTGTTTTACCGTTGAATTTATGTCCGACAATAAAAAACAAATAAAAACGATTGAGTTTAATCCCGGGTTTTCAAAAAAAGATTCGTTTAAACGAGCTCCGGTTGGTAATCTGATTCCCGATTTACTTGAAAGTCAAAAAAAAGAATTATTACTTGATAATGCTATTCAAGTTGTTTGTAATAATCCTATACAAGAATTTTCTGTAAACTTATTTTCATTAGTAGCACAGTCAGATACTACTCAAACATCATGTATTTCTAAAATTGAATTGTATGGAAAGCGTTCTTTATTAATATATTATTCTGCAAAACCGGGAACAAAATATATACTTACACTTCAAAAAAATGCTATCACCGATGTGTATGGTTCTCACAATAAACAAAAAATATTTACATTGCAAACTCAAACTAAAAATGCAACAAAATTATTTGTTCCTATTGCAGCACATATTAAGAATAAAGATTCGAGAAATTTTTTAATTCAAGCACCACGTGAGTCGGGTAATTATGCAATTATTTTTCCTAAAGCATCATGTACAGATATATATGGCGATGTAAATGATTCTGTTGCTTTTATGGTTACTGTACCAAAACTTGAAAATTTTGGAACACTTCAACTTTCTGTCACTTCTCAAAGTCAAAATATTGTAATTCAATTATATAAAAAAGATTCAAAGTCAAAAAATCCTGATTATATGCAATCTCAATCAAGATCGGGAGTGTTTTCTTTTGTAAATTTACAACCCGGAGAATATACAGCGCATGCAATATTTGATAATAATTGTAATCAAAAATGGGATACCGGAAGTTTGGAACAAAAAGAACAACCCGAAAAAATTAAGATTTTAGAAACTCCTATTATAATTAAAGCAAATTGGGATAACGTGGTTCAATGGAAAATTGACTAAAAAACTCTATATTTGTATATGTAAAATTGTAACGGCATGCATACTGAATTATATACTTTTGCAAAACAAACTCTAATAGACCTTATTCGCATACCGTCATACAGTAAATCAGAAGATAAAACGGCTGATTTGTTACAACACATTATTGAATCATATTCAATACCTGTATCACGAATTGGTAATAATATAATTGCACGTTCTGCAACACCTTCACATAAACCATGTGTGTTACTCAATTCTCACCATGATACGGTAAAACCTGTTGCAGGATGGACAACCAATCCTCATGAACCAATTATAGACAATGAGAAAATAATAGGATTAGGTAGTAATGATGCTGGTGCTCCATTGGTTTGTTTACTTGCAACTTTTATTTATTTCTGTAAGAATCCTCATAATGTATATGATTTTTTATTTATTGCGTCTGCCGAAGAAGAAATTTCAGGCTTACAAGGAATAGAATCGGTATTGCCGCATATAGAACCAATAGAATTTGGAATTGTAGGAGAACCTACAAATATGCGAATGGCAATAGCAGAAAAAGGATTATTGGTGCTTGATTGTAAGTCGGTAGGTATAGCAGGACATGCAGCTCATAATACCGGTGAAAATGCTATTTATAAAGCAATTACAGATATTGAATGGTTCAAAACATTTATTTTTCCTAAACAATCAGAACTGTTAGGACCGGTAAAAATGACAGTAACAGGTATACAAGCAGGAATACAGCATAATATAATACCTGCAGAATGTACTTTTATGGTAGATATAAGAACAAATGAACTATATACAAATCAAGAGGTCTATGAGATTGTAAAACAACATGTTCAGTGTGAGGTAACTCCACGTTCTTTTAGATTACAATCATCATATATATTGCCTCAACACATGTTAGTAGAATCGGCTAAACAGTTAAATATAGAGTTGTTTGGTTCACCAACTATGTCAGATCAAGCATGCATGCGCAATTTTCCAACCGTAAAAATAGGACCGGGTGATACTATGAGATCTCATACCGCCGATGAATTTATATATGAATCAGAAATAGAACAAGGTATAGACGTATATATTCAATTACTTTTATCTTTATAATAATTATGGCTCAACATCAAACGCCAATATGGGCAAAAGACACTACAGCACACGAAAAAGTAAGTTTATTTACTGTTGGTCGCGACAAAGAATTTGATACATTGTTAGCACAAGCCGATATTTTAGGAAATTTGGCTCATACTCGCATGTTGCAAAGTATAGGTTTGTTGACTCAAAAAGAATTAGATTTAGTGCAAAGTGAACTTATTGCAATGTTTCGTGATTTACAAACATCACCTTTTGTAATAGAAGAGGGGGTTGAAGATGTTCATTCTCAAGTAGAACTTATGCTTACCCGTAAATTGGGTGATGTAGGAAAAAAAATACATAGTGGACGTTCGCGGAATGATCAGGTCTTATTAGATTTAAAATTGTATATACGTCAACAAATTTTTGATACAGTAGCGTATGTAGAACAATTATTTGTATTGTTACAACAATTAAGTGAGCAACATAAAGACGTGTTGATGCCGGGCTATACTCATTTGCAAATTGCAATGCCATCATCCTTTGGATTATGGTTTGGTTGTTATGCCGAAAGTTTAACCGATGATTTGCAACTGCTTCAGGCAGCATTTACTATTACTAACCAAAATCCACTTGGTTCGGCAGCAGGATATGGTTCATCGTTTCCTCTCAATAGAACTATGACTACCGAGTTGTTAGGATTCAAAACATTGAATTATAATGTAATGTATGCACAAATGGGACGAGGTAAAGTTGAAAAAACTGTAAGTTATGCATTAGCAGGAATTGCGTCAACTCTCTCTAAAATGGCAATGGAAATGTGTTTGTTTATGAATCAAAATTTTGGATTCGTATCATTCCCCGAAGAATTTACTACAGGGTCAAGTATAATGCCTCATAAAAAGAATCCTGATGTATTTGAGTTAATTCGTGCAAAATGTAATAGAATGCAAGTATTGCCTATTGAAATTAGTAGTATTATTTCAAATTTACCTTTTGGATATAATAGAGATTTACAAATTATAAAAGAACATTTTTTACCCGCTTTTAGCGAGTTGCATTCGTGTATTGATATGATGATGTTAATGTTGCAGAATATTACGGTATCAAAAACTATTCTTGATTCACCTATGTATGATTATTTGTTTAGTGTAGATGAAGTTAATAATTTAGTACAACAAGGTGTGCCATTTCGCGATGCTTATATTAAAGTTGGTTTAGATATTAAACAAGGAAAATTTAATGCTCCAAAACAAGCAAAACATACTCATGAAGGAAGTATTGGAAATCTTTGTACAGAACAAATACGTATGAAATTTCAAGAAATTAAACAACAATTTAATAAGGACTACGTTACAAAAAAAATACAGGATTTAACAAATAGTTAGTAATTTGTTAAAAAGATTTATGGTTTTCATATAATTTATCTGTAGTAAAGTAGTAGTTTAGTGTAATTTTCACAATGTATGTTATCGCACTCAAATACAACAAGTCAAATACATTCACAATTTGAAATTTTGAACAATCTGCCGGTTGCAGTATGGGTAGAAAATGCTTCAATGTTGTATCGAGAGTTGCAAAAAATTTCGCTCTTATACAACGGAACCATACAGCAGTTCTTAGAGAGAAATCCTCATGAATTACCTCGATTAATTGATTTAATCCAAATAATTGATGTTAATGATTTTGCTGTAAGTTTATATAAAGCTTCTCACAAAAATCAGTTGATAAAAGGAATTAGAAACTTTTTTATAAAAGAAAGTTTTCAAGATTTCACAAAAATGTTGGTGAGTTTATATGCAGGTTCTACAGAATATAGTTATACATCATCAAAAATTACAGTTTCAGGACATAAAGTTATAACACAAGTTACTGTAAAAATTCCTCAACATGCTTTGCATGATTGGTCACAAATGATTGTTACCGAAACAGATATTTCTCAATTTATCAAGCGTGAAGTAGCACTTAAAATTCAATCCGATAAAATAAAACAAGATAATACTAATAAAGAAAAAATACTTTCAATAATTGCTCATGATCTAAAAAATCCCTTTAATACCATTTTAGGATTTTCGGAATTATTATTAACAAAATTTAACTCGTTTACTCAAGAGCAAGTTTCTGATTTTTTGAAGTATATTCATGAGTCTGCAAATCAAAGTTATCATTTGTTGTCAAATTTGCTTAATTGGAGTAAAATGCAGCAATCGGGGGTGTCTAAAAATTTGCAAATTTTTCATATAGAACCTTTGATTTCTAATATTAGTCAATTAATTCACACCACTTGTGTTTCAAAAAATATTACGATACATCAACGGATAGCCAAAGATATTGAAGTATATGCTGATATTAATATGCTTGCATTTGTAATTAGAAATGTACTTACAAATGCTATTAAATTTTCATATAAAAATTCAGATATTTTTATTCATGCCTATGAGCAGAATACTGATGTGGTAATAGAAATTGCAGACGAAGGTATAGGTATGGATATTGATACGCAGTTGCAATTGTTTGACCCGGAGAAAATTTCAAGTCGTCGAGGAACTGAAAATGAGTGTGGAACAGGTATTGGACTTATGTTGAGTAAAGAATTTATTGAAAAACAACATGGCTCACTTGAAATAGAAAGTGAAATGGGTAAAGGAACAAAAGTTACATTGCGAATACCGAAAGAAAAGAAACAATATTTATAAATTACAGCATATCAAAACCTATTCCTGCACTAATAAAATTTCTTGTGGTAGCTGTAGTATAAGCTGATGAAATTCCAAAATCTAATTGTAAAAATGCTCTATCTGTGAAATATTGTTTTATTTTGAAACCACCTTCAAAATATGGTGATACTCTATATACAGAATGTTGTAAAGCTAAAATATTAAAGTAGGGTGATAGTATTGTGTTTTCTCCAAATGGAATATGAAATGTAAGACCTTCGGGTATGAAAAAACCAAGTATTCCCATAGCATAGTAATCTTCTTCGTCTTGTAGCGCCCATAAAAGTAAAATAGAACCTCCATATGCACCCATTGGTCCTTGAAAAACAAATCCGTCTTGACCATTTACACCTAAACTGAAATTATAGTTAAGACTTATTTTTTCATTGATTGCATGTTCATACAAAAAAGAAGCTTTGTATGATGGAGAATTAAATATGTTAGTTTCGTATACTCCCGAAAAAATTACTCTATTAGTTTGAGCTTTACTAAATAGTGGAAATATAGCTGTTATAAAACTAACAATTAATAATTGAATTTTCATATTAGTAATATTAAAATGAATTCAATTATAAGCAAAATATATACCATAGTTTATATGTTGTCGTCAGCATACCATTCTCCCCACGAAGTTGGTGTTTCATACAGTCGCAAACTGTGAAGTTGAACATGAGACGGAAGTTCCTTTTGAATAATTTCTGCAAAATATACTACAAGATTTTCACATGTAGGCTGAAAGGGTAATTCAATAAATTTACCTTCTTCCTGATAGTGTTTAACATCTTTTTGCATATCGTGTTTTGTATTTACAGCAAGAGCATGATCAAATCGGTCAATTATGGGGATTTTTACAATTCTCTTTAATTCACTAAAATCAAGTACCATACCTAATTTTGTGGAATTTTCATCTGTATTTATAGGGCCACGTAACGTTACTTGTAGTTTGTATGTATGTCCATGTATGTTTTTGCACAAACCATCATATTTATGAAGAGCATGTGCCATATCAAAAACAAATTCTTTGCTTATGCGTATTATTGCCATATTATTTTTTTTACATAATTACTCAAATATTTGGTATTACCAAAATAACCACAATAAAAATTTTTTAAGTATTTGTACAATATAGTATACCTAACCTTACGAGCAAATAAGAATTTCTTAAGATTTTAACAATTAATCTCTGATATGATATTCTATTATGGTTTTAAGCGAATCTAAAGTATTTGGTGTTGGTAATACATCATTAAAGCCAACATCATAAAATTGATTGAAGAAATCTTTGTAATTAGTTGTGGTATTTGCAATTATTTTAACTCTATTTTTGGGGAAGGGTAATTTTTTTCTTATAATTTTTGTAGCTTCTATACCATCAATTACAGGCAGTTGAATATCCATTAATACTAAATCAAAAGAATCATTGGTAATCATCTCAATTGCTTGTTTTCCGTTTTTTGCTTCAGAATACAAACATTGTAATTGCGTAAGATATC
>JAJUFK010000024.1 GCA_029266015.1 Bacteroidota bacterium | reverse complement strand
ATCGCCCCCATGATGCCTTAGGAGGATTGAGTCCTGTAAAATTTTGCGATTTTTCCCTTAATGGGAGTACTCCCATTAAGGGAAAAGAAATATCTTTGTTACATTATAATTAAACACTGTCCTAAAAATGGGAAGCTTACACATACAATCAAAAAAGGCTGCCTCATTTCTGAAGCAGCCTTTTTTGTATAGTATAATACATCGTATTATTCAATAATTTTATTTTGTTTTTTCAACAAATCAAATGTAATTGGAGACGCAACAAATAATGAAGAATATGTTCCTATAACAATACCTATTAACATTGCAAACACAAATCCTTTGATAGAATCACCACCAAATAAGAATATGATTAATAATACTAATATTGTAGTTAACGAAGTATTGATTGTACGACTTATAGTACTATTTAACCCTTGATTAAATAATTTAATAGTTTGACGTTTAGGGAATTCTATAGTTATTTCACGTACACGGTCAAACACAATCACTGTATCGTTGACAGAGTAACCAATCACGGTAAGAATTGCTGCTATAAATGATTGACCTATTTCTAATGAGAATGGAACAATACCGTGAAGAAGAGAGAATATACCCAATACAACCAACACGTCGTGGAATAATGCTGCAACTGCTCCCATACCAAATTGCCAGTTTCTGAAACGAACAAATATGTATAAGAAAATAAACAATAGAGCTAATACTACTGAAATGATAGCACTCCATATAATGTCGTTTGCAATAGTAGGTCCAACCATATCTGATTGACGTAAATGGTTTTTCATAAATCCATCAAAATCGGTTCCTTGTGGTAAAATTGGTTTTAATCCTTCAAATAAACGTGCTTCAACTAAACTGTCTACTGTAGGACCTTTTTCATTAATCATGTAATCTGTAGTAATTTTTATTTCACTCGCGCCAAATGTTTTTACTTCCGGAGCTTTTCCAAACTGTACTTGCAATGATTTTTCAATAGGTGCGGTATTTTTATTATCATCAATTTGTACTATATATGAACGTCCACCTTTAAAGTCAACACCAACATTCCAACCGCGTGCAAACATTGATACAATTCCTATAAGTATAATAACCGATGATATTATATAATATATTTTGCGAGTTCCTATATAATCAAAATTCACATTTTTAAATGCATTACGAGTTAGTTTTGTGTCAAAAGTAATGTTTCTCTTTTTAGTTAACATTCTTTCAAATATTAAACGAGTAATAAAGATTCCGCAGAATAATGATGTTAACACTCCAATGATAAGAGTAGTAGCAAAACCTTGTATAGGTCCTTTACCGAATAAGTATAAAATTATTGCTATAATTATAGTTGTAACGTTAGCATCTATAATTGCCGAATATGCATTTTTAAAACCGTCTGCAATTGCTAATTTCATACCTTTACCTTGAGCCATTTCTTCACGGATACGTTCATAAATTATCACATTGGCATCTACCGCCATACCCAACGTAAGCACGATACCTGCAATACCGGGCAATGTTAATACAGCGCCAAGCGATGCAAGAACACCAAAAATTAAAAATAAGTTAAGCAATAATGCAATATTTGCAACAAGCCCTGCTTTTTGATAATATAAAAACATGTATAAAAGAACTATAACAAAAGCTACCAAAAATGAAATGATACCTTTATTAATTGACTCTTTACCAAGTGAAGGGCCTACAAATTCAGCATTTATAATCTCTGCAGCTGCCGAAAGTTTTCCTGATTTTAAAATATTTGCTAAGTCAGTAGCTTCCGGTATAGTAAAATTACCTGTTATAGATGATATTCCATCGGCAATTTCTGTTTGTACTGTCGGGAATGAATAAACATATCCGTCAAGTACTATAGCTACCGAACGTTGAATGTTTTCTTTTGTTAATCGTCTCCATTCTTTAGCTCCATCACTGTTCATTACCATTCGTACACTTGCAGAACCTCCCATTTGACTAAATTCAGGACGAGCATCTACAACTACGTCACCTTCTAATGACGCTTTGCCGTCACGATCTAAATCTTTAAGGGCTACTAATGAATAAAAACCATTGTCGTTTGATTTTTTAGACCATGTAAGTTTTAATTCCGGTGCATTTGCATCAATTATTTCACGTACTTCGGGCATTCTAAGTATAGAATCTATTGCTGCCAAATCAGATTTTTGTGCAAAACCTACTACAGGGCCTATACCAGGACGACCATCTTGTGATATGTTAGGAATAAATCGTGAGAATAATGGATTTTCTTTTTGAATTTGTTCTTTTGATTTGGTGCTGTCAGCTTTTGCAAGTTTTGTAGTGTCTTGTTTAAGCTGTTCTTTAAGTGATAATTCTGTTTTTTTAGTTGTGTCAGCTTTTGAAACTTCTTTCGCTTTTTTTACTGTATCTTTATTTTCTTTTAATGCATTAAGAGCTGCTAATGTCTTATTTATTTCAAATATAACCGAGTATATTTCTGAATTGTTGTAAGTTTCCCAGAATTCTAATTTTGCAGAACTTTGTAATAAATCACGCACACGGTCTTGATCTTGTACTCCCGGTAATTCAACTAATATGCGTCCTCCACCAAGATTTTGAATGTTTGGTTGTGTTACCCCAAAACGGTCAATACGTGTTCTTATGATATTGAATGAATTATCTATTGCGGCTTTTGCTTCGGAACTTAACACAGCAAGAACTTCTTCATTTGTAGAATTAAATGTGATTTTTGATTGCATATCTTCATTTGCAATAAATAAAGTACGCAAACTCTTATTAGGATATAATTCTGCAAATGCTTTTCCAAATAATGTTACATATTCTTCTTTTGAAGAACGTTCTAATACATCGGCACGTTGTAAAGTTTTCATTAAAACAGTGTCATCTTCGCCTTCGTTCGATAAATTCATTATCATATCTTTTATCGAAATTTGAAGCGTAACGTTCATACCTCCTTTAAGGTCAAGACCAAGATTTAATTCATGTTGTTGACAATCGGAATAACTAAATTTTCGTAACCCTAAAAAGTTGTAATAATCATCAACTTGCGTTAGAGAATCAAGAAATTCTTTACGTTTTTGTGCATCGCCGTGTGCATATGCATCAGCATCTCTACTTGCTTTCCAAGTATAATACGTAAATGATAATGAATATAGAGCTGCTAATACCAATAATATTGCAAATACACGAATAAAACCTTTGTTCTGCATTGTGTGAAATTTTTATAATTAGTTTAAAATAAGTTACTTCAGGTTTTTTATAACCTTCAAAATTTTTACCCGCAAATATATTATTTTTTTAATATATATGGGGTTTTTATTATTATTTTATTTTTAAGGTATTTTCTGAGCAACTAGTAAGAGTTTTTGCTATTTAGTTTTACGTAGCATGTCTATATTACGTATTTCAATATGTTTACCTTTTGCATGTATGATACCTTCGTTGTGCATATCCCGAACTACTCTGGCAAGCGATGGGCGTGCTACTCCAAACATTTCCGACAATTCTTGTTGTGTCTTTTTTAATACTATTTGAGTGCTTTTTTGTAAAACATATTGCTGTAAAACATGTTGTGCAAATTTTGACCGTAAACTTTGAAACTGCAACGATTTTAAACGATTTGATAAAAACTGTACTCTATTTGATAATATGCGAACAAAATTGGTAAGTACTTGAGGATTAGTTGCCAATATTTGATTCATAGATTCGCGCGAAATAATAAGAGCTCTACAGTCGCTTTGCGCTACTACACTTACCGGTATGTGCGGCTGCGACGCAAATAATGCCCCGGGTGCTAATGTGGCCGGTGCATCTAATTGTTCCAAAACAAGCAACTGACCTTCGGGATTCATCATCTCTGTTCGCACCGCTCCTTGCACCAGTATAAGCAAGGAATTATATTCATCCTCTTCATATATAAGCACTTCTCCAGTCTTATAATTTCGAACTTGATGATGTACATTGCGAATAATTTCTCCTATTTCTTGTCTGTCAATGCCACGAAATAAATTCTCGGTACTCATTACATCGGTATACTGAACAAAACAAAAACTACAATTATTAGAACAAGGTTCAAGCATGTTTTTCATTTTTTGATAAAAATATATATTTTGTAACACATGTTACAAAATTACATATTTTATCGCTATATGTTTGCACTATACTTAAAAAAATATTATTCACATGATACGAGAAATAGTAACGATAGACGAGGACCTTTGCAATGGCTGTGGCGAATGTGTTCCAAACTGTCATGAAGGGGCGTTGCAAATGATTGATGGCAAGGCGCGATTGATTAGCGACCTTATGTGCGATGGCCTTGGTGCATGCATTGGACATTGCCCGGTGGGTGCTATAACTTTAGAAAAACGCGAAGCAGAAGCATATAACGAAACCAAAGTTATGGAGATTATGGTTTCGAAAGGTAAAAATACCGTATTAGCGCACCTCAAACATTTAAAAGATCATGGCGAAATTGATTTCTTACGCGAAGGGGTACGCTACTTAAAATCACATGAATCTACTATAGATTTTGATGTAAGCGAAGTAATATTTACTGTGCATAATTATGGTAAACCTGCTGCACATCAAGTGCAAGGTGGCCATGCTATGCATCATGCCGGCGGTGGTTGCCCGGGTAGTCAAACTATTGCGTTTGATGTTCCAAAACTTCAGATAGAAAGTATTGCCGTAAGCGGACAATCGCAATTGCGTCAGTGGCCGGTACAGTTACATTTGGTAAATCCTATGGCTCAATATTTCCAACAAGCCGACGTACTTCTGGCAGCAGATTGTGTAGCTTTTTCGCTCGGAAATTTTCACGACACCTATCTCAAAGGCAAAGGTTTGGCTATAGCGTGTCCTAAATTAGACCATGGCAGCGATATCTATATTCAAAAATTAAGTGCCATGATAGACCAAGCAAAAATAAACACACTCACCGTAATGATAATGGAAGTGCCATGCTGCGGTGGACTAGTTCAAATGGCTCGTCAAGCAGTTTCGCAAGCAAGTCGTAAAATACCAATTAAAGCAATAATAGTAAGTATTAAGGGAGAAATACTATCGGAAGAATGGATATAGATAATTTTTAATTATGAATTAAAAATTATGAATTAGAAAATCTTTCTTCAATTAAAAATTAAAAATTAAGAATTAAAAATTATAAAAAAAATGTCAATGTTTTGTTTTCAATGCCAAGAGGCAGCTAAAGGTACCGGATGTACCATCAAAGGAGTATGTGGAAAAACCGAAGAAGTTTCGAATCTGCAAGATTTACTTATATATGTATCAAAAGGGGTATCGTGGTACGCTCATAGTGCACACACAAATAATATAGCGGTTGACCAAGCCGATACGTTTGTGTTCGAAGCTTTGTTTATGACTATAACCAATGCCAATTTTGATGACGAAAAAATTATTGCAAAAATTAAACAAGCTATGCAAGTGCGAACTGCGGTTGTAGATGTCTTGCAACAAAATAATGTAAGTATTCCAACAGAAATTCCGAGTCAAGCAAAAATAATGTCGGATACCGACGAGAAAATAACTGCACAAAGTTTATTGGTAAGTATTTTGAACGAAACCAACGAAGATATCCGTTCGCTCAAAGAGCTTATAACCTATGGACTTAAAGGTATGGCAGCGTATGCCGAACACGCTCACAATTTAGGAAAACGAAGTACCAACATGTATGGATTTATGCACCGTGCTATGGCTGCTACTATCCGTATCGACATTTCGGCTGATGAATTAATTGCCCTTACTCTGGAAACCGGCAAATATGGTGTAGATGCTATGGCATTGCTCGATGCTGCAAATACCGAAGCATATGGAAATCCCGAAATTACCAAAGTAAATATTGGGGTTCGCAACAATCCGGCAATTCTTATAAGTGGTCACGACCTCAAAGATATGGAAGAATTGCTCAAACAAACCGAAGGAACCGGAGTAGACGTGTATACCCATAGCGAAATGTTGCCGGCACACTACTACCCTGCATTCAAAAAATATTCGCACTTTGTTGGAAATTACGGTAACGCGTGGTGGAAGCAAAAAGAAGAATTCGAAAGTTTCAATGGTCCGGTATTGTTTACCACAAATTGTATTGTTCCTCCCAAAGCGTCGTATATCGATAGAATTTATACAACAGGAGCTACCGGTGTTAACGGGTGCACACATATTCCCGACCGAACCGACGGACAACCAAAAGATTTTTCGGCAATTATAGAACATGCAAAAAGATTGGCATCGCCTACCGAAATAGAAACAGGTGAAATAATTGGAGGATTTGCTCACAACCAAGTTTTGCAACTTGCCGATAAAGTAGTAGACGCTGTAAAATCGGGGGCTATTCGTAAATTTGTTGTTATGGCAGGCTGCGATGGTCGTATGAATTCTCGCGATTACTATACCGAATTCGCGAAACAACTACCGCACGATGTGGTAATATTAACAGCAGGCTGTGCAAAATATCGGTACAACAAATTAGCTCTGGGCGATATTAACGGGATACCTCGTATGCTTGATGCGGGACAATGTAACGATTCGTATTCACTTGCAGTAATTGCACTAAAACTGAAAGAAGTATTTGAACTCAACGATATTAACGAATTGCCAATTGCATACAATATTGCTTGGTACGAACAAAAGGCTGTAATTGTGCTCCTTGCATTATTATATTTAGGAGTTAAAAACATACATTTAGGTCCAACCTTACCGGCATTTTTATCGCCAAATGTGGCAAACGTACTTGTTGAAAATTTTGGTATTGGCGGCATTGGAACAGTTGACGAAGATATTAAACAATTACTAGGAGAATCGGTTGAATCATTGTAATCTTAATATTATTAGTGTATGTTGGTGTCTTTGTGGCACTATAAAAAAGCCACGAAGTCACCAAGATGCTAAAAAATACAATAAAGTAGATAAAAAGTAGAATGAACCTTTGAGTCTTTGTGTCTTTGTGGCACTATAAAAAAAGCTACGAAGTCGCCAAGACGCTAAAAAATACAATAAAGTAGATAAAAAGTAGAATGAACCTTTGAGTCTTAGTGTCTTTGTGGCACTATAAAAAAAGCCACGAAGTCACCAAGACGCTAAAAAAATACAATAAAGTAGATAAAAAGTAAAATAAACCTTTGAGTCTTAGTGTCTTTGTGGCACTATAAAAAAAGCCTCTAAGTCGCCAAGACGCTAAAAAAATACAATAAAGTAGATAAAAAGTAGAATGAACCTTTGAGTCTTAGTGTCTTTGTGGCACTATAAAAAAAGCCACGAAGTCACCAAGATGCTAAAAAATACAATAAAGTAGATAAAAAGTAGAATGAACCTTTGAGTCTTTGTGTCTTTGTGGCACTATAAAAAAAGCCACGAAGTCGCCAAGACGCTAAAAAAATACAATAAAGTAGATAAAAAGTAATTAAACCTTTGAGCCTTCGTGTCTTTGTGGCACTATAAAAAAATAAAATAGTAATCTTAAAACCTAACAAATATGAAAGCAATTATTATAGATGGTTGTATTGCATGTGGACTCTGCGAACAAATTTGTCCCGAAGTGTTCGAAATGAAAGATGTGGCAGAGGTAAAACCCAATGCCGATGTAGATGCTCATAGTGATGCTGCAAAAGAAGCAGCAGACCAGTGCCCGGTGGGAGTGATACAAGTTTTGAATTCATAATTATGAGTTTTGAGTTTTTTCATAATTCTATTTCTCTGTGTAACTCAAAATTCAAAACTAAGAACTCACAATTTATAACTAATAACTCATACCTACAATGAATCTATCCATAGACAACAAAAACGTGGGATTTGCACATTCGCAATCGCACTCGCTCAAGCAGTCGGCACAATATGCCGATGGAGCAATAGTAAGTAAAATTATTACTAAAAAAGAAACGGGAAATGTAACACTTTTTGCATTCGACAAAGGGCAATTTCTGAGCGAACACACTGCTCCGTTTGATGCTACCATACAGATAGTAGAAGGCGAAGCAATCGTATCTATCGATCGCAAAGATTACACAGTACGCGAAGGTGAAATTATAATAATGCCGGCAAACATACCGCATGCTGTGTTTGCAAGTACTCAAATGAAAATGATGCTTATAATGATAAAATCGCAATAATTGTATGTTTGTATTTGATTGTTAGTTACATTTGTTTTTAAAATGTACAAATGATTCACAATTGCTTACAATTTACGATTGCGTATTTCAACAAAGACATGGCTCGCATACATCATGCAATGAAAGTGTATACCTATGCATGTGCAATTGCTCGTGCCGAAAACCTCTCGGAATACAACTATAACACCATAGCATATACTGCCTTGCTGCATGATATAGGCATAGTAGAAGCCGAGAAAAAATATAACTCTTGTTCAGGCAAGTACCAAGAAATAGAAGGACCGGCGGTAGCTCGTTCTTTTTTGGAAACTACTAATTGTTCTCCACAACACATCGATAGAATTTGCTATATCATAGGTCATCACCATACCTATTCTGCTATTGACGATATAGATTTTCAAATACTGGTAGAAGCTGATTTTTTAGTAAATATATTCGAAGAAAATATTGCATTACCTGCTATAGAACATATCAGCAAAACATATTTTAAAACAGAATTTGGAAAACAATTACTAACACAATTATATCTAAACATATGAAATCACCATCACGCACAATGTGGGAACAACCGTGGGGATATGCCGAAGCATTTGCAATTCCCGTAGCCTTGTTTCTTGGAGCTGCGGGCTTTGAATTTGTAACCGGCAAGGCTGCCCCAACTTTATCGTTTCCTACCAATGTAGTTGTATTGCTTGTTCTTATCAATGTCATAATCATACTCCATGCAGCTTCTGCTAAAAATACCATTATCCGCTGGTTTTCGAGCATCCCGGCATCTATAGGGGCTCTCACTTTTTTTCTTGCGGTATCGCTTATTATGGCTTTGGTTCCGCAACAAGAACATCCTCATTCTTTGTTTTTGTTTTACAATGTTACTTCGAGTTGGTTGTATTATGTAGCTACCGGATATTTACTTATGGTTTTGGGAATGGTAAGTGTTCGCCGATTATTTCCTGTTTCTAAAAAAAATATTGGATTTTTTCTTAATCATTTGGGGTTGTGGATTACAATTACTGCAGCTACATTTGGTGCCGGAGATATAGAAAAATATACGATGTCGGTACGCGAAGGTGCTACCGAATGGCGGGTAATGAATGCCAACAATACCATACAAGAACTTGACTTTGCTATTCAACTCAAAGATTTTGAAATTGAAGAGTATCCTTCGAAAATTGGGTTTGTAGATATGCGTACCGGCGATGTATTAGAAAAAAACAGGAAAAAAGCAATTTTTGAACTCGATACTATTCATGGTATTCGATTCAACGAATATGTAATTACTATCAAAACATATTACCCCACGTCTATGTTTTATGTACAAGACTATTTCCCATTGTCGGATATAGGTGCAACACAATCGTACTATATCGAAGTAAGTGATACCAAACGCAACAAAACCTATAGCGACTGGATAGGTGCGGCAAGCATGTCGCAACAGGCAAAATATCTAATATTGCCCGATTCTATAGCAATAGTTGCATTACAACCCGAGGCAAAAAAGTTTTCGTCGCGTATTCGTTTGTACACAAAAGAAGGAAGCACCATCGATACTATTGTTGAAGTAAATCAGCCTATTACGTGTAATTCATATACTATATATCAAACCGGCTACGACGAAAAAATGGGACGGTGGTCGGAAACAAGTATTTTTGAATTGGTACGCGACCCGTTGTTGCCTATAGTGTATGTCGGTATTTTTATGATGATAGCCGGTGCATTGTATATTATTTGGTTTGGTAGAACATCTAAAACAAAAGAACAGTATGTGGAAAATATTTGAATTATACGCACTTATTAGCATCGTATCGTGGGGAATTGCCATGGTATTGCTTGCATTTCGTAAACCTATTGTTGCACGTATATCCGATGCATTGGTATTATTGGGCATTATATCGCTCTCGTTTTTTATTGTCAAATTGTGGATGTTTTTAGACCGTCCTCCCTTGCGTACATTGGGAGAAACGCGATTGTGGTACTCACTTTTTATTAGTTGTATAGGATATGTATTGTACAAACGATGGAATTACCGATTGTTTCTTGCCTATGCACTGCTTATGGCATTGGTATTTATGATAATAAATTACGCTAAACCCGATATTCACGACAAGGCGTTGATGCCTGCATTGCAAAGTGTGTGGTTTGTACCTCATGTAATTGTATATATAGTTTCGTATGCATTTTTAGGTTTTTCGTGTTTGTTGGGAATTATAGGCTTGTATCAAGTGTACAAAGGAATTGACTCCAAACAAGTGTTGGGTATTGCCGAGAATATTATTTACATAGGATTTGGATTTTTGACATTGGGTTTGCTGTTTGGGGCATTGTGGGCAAAAGAAGCGTGGGGACATTATTGGACATGGGACCCGAAAGAAACATGGGCATTGCTCACATGGGGTGTGTATATAGTGTATATGCATCTGAGTTTGCAAAATCGCAAAAGTCCTCGGTATTATCTGTGGTTCATAACACTTTCGTTTACTGTTTTGCTCATTGCTTGGTTTGGCATAAACTATTTACCTGCAGCTCAAATGAGTGTACATGTGTATTCGAATTAAGATGCCACGCTAGCCTGTCTTTTTTAGCCACTAAGTCACAAAGGCACTAAGAAATAAAAAAAACATACTATTCCTTTGAGTCTTCGAGTCTTCGAGTCTTCGTGGCAAGAATATCTTTAATAGCCACTAAGGCACCAAGAAACACACACATGAACAACATAAAAAAACATATACTATTACCCGAATTCATAACAGCATTCGTGCAATAGCGGGGGAGAGTTAGCATGATTATTCAATCCTTTCAGGGTATTATTCAAATGTAATGAATAAAATTCTATAATAATATCACCACTTTGTGGTTTAAATTTCAATTCTAAACCTTCATATATTTTTGCAATACAGACACTAAATCATCGAGACTATACGGTTTAATTAAAACATCTTGAATTCCTAACCGCTGTGCCATTTCAATATTTTCCGGGTTTGAATATGCGGTTTGAACAATGATAGGAATATGGGGTTTACATGTTTGTATGCATTTTGCTGCTTCAAAGCCATCAATATCGGGTAGTTTAATGTCTAGTAATATGATATCAAAATCTTGATTTTTGCATATCTCTATTGCATCATTGCCACATTCGGCATGACTCAGTGCAAAATCAAAATGCGATACATATTCTTTGATTAATTCAAAATTAAACAATTCATCTTCAACTACTAATATCGATTTCTTATTTTCTATCCGAATAGGTTCTCTGTGTAATTGTTTAACTGCCGATAACGATTCATTGTTTGTAACAAATGGTATTTTAAATGAAAACCGAGAACCTTTATTCACTTCCGATTGCAGCCAAATAGTTCCACCCAGCATTTCTACATATGCTTTTGAAATAGAAAGTCCAAGTCCGGTACCACCATATATAGATTTCGCATTTGATTCTACTTGTCGAAACCGTTCAAAAATGATGTCTTGATCTTGGGGGGCTATGCCAATGCCCGTATCTTCTACAAAAAATTCAATTGCATCATTTACTATCGTATATCCAAATGAAATAGTGCCTTTGGGGGTAAATTTTATAGCATTTGAAATTAAATTCGAAAGTATTTCAAAAATTTTAGTTTCGTCGGAATATATCAGTGCTTCATTGTCTGATAAACCACAGGTATATTGCAATGAGATATTTGCATTGGTAATTTCCAATGTGAATTGATTGTTCAATGATTCTAATAACTCATTAATATTAAATAGTTTATTGTTGATATATTGTTCTTGCGATTCTATGCGCGACATATTTATAATATCTGTCAAAATAGCTAATAACTGATGTGAACTTTTGTACACGATATCAATATATTTCTCTCGTTCTTCATCTGTTGCTGTGTTTTCTTTAATAAGCGAAGCAAATCCCATGATAGCATTCATAGGAGTTCTTATTTCATGCGATATATTATTGAGAAATGCTGTTTTTAATTTATCACTTTCATGCGCCTTGTCTAAGGCTTTTACTAATTCTTTGGTTCTAATTTCTACTAATTTTTCTAAATTATTGCGGTGATTAAAAATCTCTTGTTGTTGCTTTTGTAAAATATCATTTGATTTTTGCAAATCGGCAGTTCTTTCCGCAATTTTTAATTCCAGCATCTTATTTTGTTTTTCTAACAATGAAATGCGAATTTTTATAATAATGTATATGCCGCAGATAATAGCAAGTACAACCAAGGCTCTAAATGCAAGGGTTTTCCACCATGGGGGAGCTATATAAATTGTGAGTGTTTTGGGGCTCTTGGTCCATATTCCATCGTTGTTCGATGCTAATACTTGAAACGCATACGTACCTTCGGGTATGTTTGTATATGTTGCATAATTATTATACCCGGCATCAATCCATTCGGTATCGTATCCTTCGAGTTTATATTTGTACGTATTATTTTCGGAATTCAAATAGTTGAGTATAGAAAAATCAATATAAAAATCGGCATTTTTGTACGACAATTCTACGGTGTTAATTGTATTTGGATTGATATCCAGGGGAAAAAATGCTTTGTTTTTATTTGGTGTTTTGTTTAAAATCTGAAACGAACGAAACACAACATTGGGGATATCTGTATTCAAAAATATACTGTCGGGATTGAAATAGGTATACCCTTGCGATGACCCAACGTAAATTGTATTGGTTTGTTTATTTCTATAGATTGCTCTTCGTTTACCTTCGTTTCCTGCAATTCCATCGGGCTTAGTAAAACGCAAAAATTCAATGTGTTTTGGCAATAGTTTGGCATGTAATAATTGCACTATACCATTAGGAGTACTTACCCAAATATTGTTTTTTGTATCTTCTTCTATTCCAAGAATGGTATTATTTATTTCCTCTTGTGTTCTATATGCAAGGGTAAATGTTTTTGCTTGTTTATCAAAATAGAATAATCCATCGTATGTTCCTACCCATATATGACCTTTTGAATCTTCAAAAAGAGTTGTAATATAATTGTTTGCACCATTTGTAAAATATGAATTTGGAATATTATAATGTTTAAATCCATCGATTGATGTATCGTATTGTTCAAGGGAGTAACTTGCCGATAAATACAATTCGTTATCTTTTGTCCACAAAATTGTGTTTACAAAATTTGTTTGAATACTATGCGGCTCGGTAGTGTCGTGCGTATAATACGTAAACTGTTTGCTTTGCATATTATATTTATTCAAACCACCTCCCACGGTTCCTATCCACACATTTTTTTGGTTATCTTCTGCTATGGCAAATACATTGTCGTTATTTAATGATGTGCCCTCTCTATTCGGATACAGATGTGTAAATGTTTGCGTTTTGTAATTATATATATTTATTCCTCCCGACCACGTTCCTATCCATAGATTGCCATCAGAAAGTTTTTTTATAACAAATATTGCATTACTTTTTAAACTCGAATTATTTTTATTATCATGCTGAAAATGGACATATTGTTTTGTTTTTTTATCATATCGGTCAAGCCCTATTTCGGTACCTATCCATATATATGCACTATCTTCGTATATTGCATTTACAATATTACTTATAAGCGTATTTGATGATCCTTTGGAAACTTGCACGGTATAAAACTGTTTTCCTCTAAAACTCAGCATGTTTACCCCACTGCCTAATGTACCAATCCATATATCGTGATTTGCATCTTCGTAGAGAGAAAAAATACTGTTTTCGCTTATACTTTGCGGATTGTTAGGATTGTTTCTATAGTATTGTATTGTAGGTTTAGATTTAGAAATTTCAAAATCTTTAAGAGTAAACACCCCCAATCCGTTACCGGTAGCAAACCATATATTTTGTTTTGCATCTATACATATATCCATCACACTTTCGGCTGCAATTTGGGTGAATGGTACCTGTTTAGAAATATTTTTTACACTTGCAATAACATCTAACCCACCTTGCAAGGTTCCTACCCACAAGCGTTTGTTTGCATCTTCTATGATACTGTAAACTTCATTGTTTGAGATAGAATTTGTATAGCTTTTTACAAATTGTATGTGCTCTTTTGTTTTGCTTGGTATTACATGCAGCCCATGTTTGGTTCCAAACCACATATTGTGTTCAGAATCTTTGTATATAATGTTTACATAATTGGATTTGTTGGTAAAATCTTGTTTGTTCAACACAAATTTTTCGACAGCTTGTTTAGAAATATCATACACATAATACCCGTCGTTTGCACCAAACCAAATACGATTGGGGGTTTCTTGAAAAATACACAACACCGATGTGTTTTTGAGAATATCTAAATGCGTAAGTTTTTCGGTAATTGTATTGAATACATATACCCCCAAATCGGTACATACCCAAAATTCTTCATTGTTTTTCTTAACAATATCATTTACATTTCGGTTTCCAATATTAAACACTTTGCACGAAATTCCATCGTATCTATTAAGAGCCCCGGCGGTACCAAACCACATGTACCCCACATTGTCTTGGTATATGCACCGTACCCAATTGTGCGACAGCCCTTGTTCATTATCTATACTTTTGAATACTGGATTTGCACTATAGAGGTCAATAGGTATATAAAAAATGATACAACAGATAATGATTACACGAAAAAAACAAAAATATTTTGTACCCCCCATACACTTATATTTGTTTAACAAAAGTGAATTGTAAATATATAATTTTTTAGAAAATTATTGAGACTACATTGAAATCTTTTGAGTATTCAACAGCTAGATAAATTATTTTGTATTTCCTTCAAGTATTAATACTATTTCACCTTTGAGAGGTTTTTGTTTACAATGTTGAATAACCGACATTACATCACCACGAATGGCTTCTTCATAAATTTTTGAAATTTCACGTACTATGGCAACATTTCTATTGCCTATAAATTCTAAAATTTGCTCCAACGTTTTTACAATTCTATGAGGTGATTCATATAAAATAATTGTACGTTCTTCATCTTGTAATTGCAGTAATTTTGTTTGTCTTCCTTTTTTATGAGGTAAAAAACCTTCAAAACAAAATCTGTCAGTTGCAAAACCACTCATAACCAATGCAGGTACAAAAGCTGTTGGCCCTGGTAAGCAACTAACAGTGATACCTGCTTCAATGCATGCTTTAACTAATATAGTACCGGGGTCCGATATTCCCGGAGTACCCGCATCAGAAACTAAAACGGTAGCAGGTTCGTTTGTAATTCTGTCAATAAGTTGTGTAACTCTGGAATGTTCATTAAATTTATGATATGATAGCATAGGACACGAAATGCCAAGATGTTTTAGTAAAAAACCGGTAGTGCGGGTATCTTCGGCAAGAATTAAGGT
>JAJUFK010000265.1 GCA_029266015.1 Bacteroidota bacterium | reverse complement strand
GGTATTACCAACTGTTGTTGTGCTTGGCGTAGGTGCCGTAGTACTTGCAGTACCTCCTGTTGCCACTGTGTACCAATTAAGCGATGTGCCTATAGCAGTAAGTGCTGTAGCTGTTACTCCTTGACAATACGTTACAGGAGTAGTAACTGTAGGTGCTGATGGTAATGCAGTAATTGTTACTACAATACTTGCACGCGTACTTTCGCAACCCGATACCGTTTGACTTACATAGTATGTGGTATTACCAACTGTTGTAGTGCTTGGTGTAGGAACTGTAGTACTTGCTGTACCGCCTGTTGCTACTGTATACCATTTCAGTGATGTACCTGTAGCAGTGAGTGCTGTAGCTGTTGCTCCTTGACAATACGTTACAGGAGTAGTAACTGTAGGTGCTGCTGGTGGAGTACACGCAGGTTTCCAAATTTTAAAATTACCCGAACAGTGTAACAATGCAAGCATATAGAGCATTCCATCATAATATCTGTATGTGCCGGTAGGAATAGCAATATTCCAAAATTCAGTTAAAAATGGTGTACGTAACGTATTATCACTTACTGCAAAACAAGCTGCAGCATTACAGGCAACTAAACCTGTAGAATGGTCTCCACCGGGATTTGCTCCATTCCAATCATAATGATTTTTATAATTTGTACCTTGATTTTTAAAGAAAGTTAAATATCGAGTAACAATTGCTCGTTGGTTTGTTGAGTCAGTTCTAAACCAATGATAGTCCATACCAATATTCATAGCTGTTCTCCAAGCATCATACATAAATCTATCTGCATCAGTATTATATGATACTTCTTTAGGGGTTCCGTCAAAATTAGAATAATCAGTTGTCAATCCTGATGTTGGATGCGAAGCATCACGTAATAATTTACGTGCAGCTTCAGGCGTTTGAGCCCAAAATGTAGTATTACTTGTACTCCACCGAGCCCATAATTCCCAAAATGCAGGCAAATTATACGATGGGTCAGTAAAATTATACGAATCACCGTATGGTACAAACGTTATTAATTTTGATGTTGAATTAAAAAGATTATAAACACTACCTGCACCCGTCTTATTCATTACTCTAACTAATATATCTTGAGCTTCAGCAGCATAATTATAAATACCTGTTCCATTTCCCCATCTGTTGGCTGCAAAAAATAAAGCTGTTATAAAATATGCTTCACCATCTGATGCCGGACCATTTCCTTTAATAGAACCATCAGTGTTGCACTGCCATGCAAAATAACCGCTGTAATTACTTGAAGTACCGTATTGCATATATGTTTTAGCCCATTTCCATAATTTATTAAACTCTGCTTGTTTATTTAATTGAACACAAATCATCATACCATACGACATTCCTTCTGTACGCACATCATTATTATTTACATCAAGAATATATGCCATATCAGTTCCAACTTCATAATATAATTTTTGAGTTGAAGTTCCATAAAAAATTTGTTGAAAAGCATTTGTTACTTTAGTATTTATTTCTGTATCAGTTTTACCTAATACTTCTTTAAATAAATTAGTATACACATCAGTAAAAAATGCTCCCTGGCCCTTACTAACAGGAGGATCAACCGTGCCACCTCCACTTGTTGTACCATGTCCAAACGAAACTTTATCAATACTTACACAAGCGGCATTATTACCAACACAGAAAGCAATTTTTGAAGCAGAAGCTACAGTACCGGTAAGTGTAAATGTTTCGGTAAATGTTTGTGCAGTCGTGGTAAGATTGTAGGTAAATGTTTTGTACACAGCATAATCGGCGGCCAACTGCTGAAACATAACCGTAATAGTACGAGCCGATGCGGCTTTTGCCATAAATGAAAATGTATATTCTTTGTTTGCTTCTAATGTAACATTTTGATACACCTGAATATGCCAATCAGCAGTACCGTAGTTAGTAGCATTAGGACAAATTTGGATAGCATTAGTACCCGATAAATTGGCATTGGTAACAGCCGATAAAGTACTTTGTGCTCCATTATTATTTTGTACTGTCCAACCGGTAGTTCCCGAATCCATTTCTCCATTTGTTATCAATTCTGTAAATGTAGTTGTGCCACCTCCACCGGTAGTACCGGATTTAGCTATAAATATAGTTCCATCATTTGGTACTACATCAAACATTACATAGGTTTTGCCGCTTTCAGTTACTATAGTTGAAGTAATTTTTGTAGAATTTTTATACACATTTGCTCCTATCCAACCACTTGGGAGTTCGCGTCGAACAGTTAAAGGCGTATTGTATGTTGTAAGAGTACTTGTAAGATTATGTGTTGCTACTACTCGTAATGAATCTGTTGTAATTGCTGTTTCTGTAAGTGATAGAGCATTACGTTCTTTAATGTATTTGACTACTGTAGAAAACGGTGCAACCCAATACGTAGCCGCATTCGTATTTACATATCCCAAATGCGAATTAAATTCAGATGAAGTTAAAGGAGAATAGCCACCATCATTATCTATTCCATGTATTAAAAATACACACCAACCTTGCGATGCAACCGCACTTGAAATACGAGTGTTAAAATCAGAAGCTGTTTTCATAGCTCCTTGCGAACCGCAAATAATAGAACCAATTGTAAAAAAATCCGATGGATTATTTGAAGCTGTTTGACCATCACACGTTCTTCCTGCTATATAATATTTGGCCAATGTAGTTCTATCACCAATATTACAATTAGGATATGTTATAGTAACACACTCTGAACCGGTATTAGAGCGAATAGTTGATTGTGAATTTTTACATTCGGTATCTTGTTCCGAAACAGAAATATTTGGCAATGTGGCATGCGTTACCGTATGCGATGCAATTTCGTGACCATTATTAGCAAGGGTTTGCCAACCACTCCAATTACCTCCAACCCAGTTTACTACTGTATTAAATGTAGCTTTATAGTTATATTTATTCAATAACGGTACTGCTACCGGTATTTGATTACTGGTATTGTCATCGAATGAATATGTAATGGCAACTTTTTTGAATCCATACCAAGTTCCTACTTGATAACCAGTTGCTATTTGTGCTTGTAATACTATTGGCAACAACAGCAATAATAAAGATATACTCTTTTTCATTGTTTTAAAAATTAATAATTATTGTATGTATCCATCCAAGTGTTAAAATTACAATAAGTATTTGTATAACCATTATAAAATTTATTCAAATACTATAGAAATTCATTCATTTTTTAGTATAATAAAATAATAAATTATTGAAATGCTGCATTTTATGTATTTTAAAAAATAAGAAATATAAATATTTCAAAAAAAACACAGTATTTTTATGGAATAATATTCATTACATTTTTGTAATAAAAACATGCTCTTTAAAGGATTATTTGATTCATATTCAATCGATGAAAATACCACTATACACATACCGAACAAACACGGTAAAAACAGTTCAATATTTATAGGAACAAAATCATTAGATAATTCTCGCGTAATAATAAAACGAGTAGCAATACCTAAGAATTTTGATATTCAACAGTTTTTAGAAACTTGTTTTACGATTCAATCATACAATACCCAAATAGTACAAACCATTGATGTCAGTTGTGATTCCCTC
>JAJUFK010000237.1 GCA_029266015.1 Bacteroidota bacterium | reverse complement strand
TGATAAACAATGGTTATCTATAGCTGATAATAATGAGATGAAAGCAAAAGAAGCAATTAATAGCTTCTATAGCAGAATTGAAAAAGCTAATAAATTATATACAATTACAAAACAAGGAATGTATTCGGATAGGGGTATTTGTTTAATACTATTAGGAGAACCTCAAAAAATATCATACTCTGTAAATTCAGAAATTTGGTATTATTCAAACGATACAACCATTCAAGAAAAAAAATTTATTTTTGACAAAAAAAATATTGGAATACAATCAGAATATTATTTAAAAAATAAAAACGAAAAAAAAATATTTATTGACTTTGCACAACTAAATTGGCAACGCGGGAACGTATTTACATTACAATAACTCTATGGAAAAAAATAATCTTATATATGGTATTCATGCTGTTTTAGAAACACTCCGAGAAGGTAAACCAATAGATCAAATCCTTATAAAAAAACAATCTGATAATGAATTAATACGTGAAATAATATATAATGCTCGTAAACAAGGTGTAACGGTTAAAAGTGTACCATATGAAAAAATTCAACGCATTACACAAAAAAATCATCAAGGAGTGTTGGCATTTTTATCTCCAATAGAATTTGCAGATATTCATGATATAGTTCCACACATATTTGAAGAAGGAAAGGTTCCACTTATAGTACTATTAGATTCTATTACAGATGTAAGAAATTTTGGAGCTATTGCAAGAACGTGCGAATGTTTAGGTGTACATGCCATAGTAATTCCTCAAAAAGGAGCAGCTCAAATAAATGCTGATGCCGTAAAAACATCAGCAGGAGCACTTCACAAAATTCCTATATGCAAAGCTAAATCCTTAACTCATGCCTGCACTTTCTTACAAGATTCAGGTATTCAAATTATTGCAGCCTCTGAAAAATATAGTAAGATGTGTAAAGATATAAATTTCACATTACCTACTGCATTAGTAATGGGGTCTGAAGAAGATGGTATTTCAAAACCTATATTGGATTTGTGTGACGAACATATTGGAATTCCAATGTTTGGAAATATTGGTTCACTTAATGTATCAGTTGCAACCGGGATCTGTTTATATGAAGCTGTTAGACAAAGAAGTTGGTAATGAACGAAACCTTAAAACAAATACAAGCAATTATCTTTGATTTTGGAGGAGTTGTTCTCAATTTAGATGAACAACAAACATATACTCAAATGAGTAATCTTCTTGGAATTTCTATAAAGGAATTACAAAATCAAATATTACAAAGTCAGGAATTTTTTAATTTGGAATGTGGCACAATTACACCGAATAAATTCATTGAATTTATTCATAGTAAATCAAAAAATAACATAACCGATAGTCAAATTATAAAAGCTTGGAATGCAATGTTATTGGATTTACCACAGCAACATATAACATTACTTTTAGAACTCAAAAAACATTTTAGAACTTTTTTATTAAGCAATACCAATGCTATTCATGAAGATTGTTTTGTAACAAATATTAAAAATCAAGGATATACTATTACTTTACAAGATATGTTTGAAACCGTTTGGTATTCACATGTTTTAGGGTTACGCAAACCTAACAAAGATATATTTATTGAGGTAGCTAAAAGAGCCGATTTAAATCCTCCAAATACTTTATTTATAGATGATAGAATAGATAATATTCAAACAGCTCAAGAATTAGGCTTCAAAACTCACCATATAACTCCTCAACATGGTATAATTGATTATTTTGCTGGTTACTTATAAAAAAAAAGCCGATTTTAAAAATCGGCTTTTTTATATTCAATAATTTACTTAATATGCCCATTTTAAAAACAAAGCTCCCCAACTATATCCTGCACCAAATGCAGCAAGTATTATATTATCACCTTTTTTGAATTTATGTGCAAATTCATACATACAAAGTGGTATAGTAGCAGCTGTAGTATTTCCGTACTTTTCAATATTTACACAAACCTTTTCAGGAGTTAATCCTAGGAAATGGCCTGTAGAATCAATAATTCTTTTATTTGCTTGATGAGGGATTAAGTATGCAATATCATCACCTGTTATATTATTTCTGCTTAGAATATCTCGTGCAGCTCCGGACATACCATTTACAGCAATTTTAAAAACAGGTTGTCCTTCTTGATGTATAAAATGTTGATGTGCATCAACAGTTTCATGACTTGCCGGGAGCAATGCCCCTCCTGCACGTAAACACAAATGCTCCCAATTATTACTATCTACATGCAAAACAGCATCAATTACACCATTACCTTCAAAATTAGGTTCAATCAAAACTGCAGCCGCAGCATCACCAAAAAGAATACACGTATTTCTATTGGTATAATCTGCAAGACTTGTCATTTTATCGGCACCTACCAGTATAACTTTTTTATATTTTCCCGAAGTAATAAATTGAGCTGCTGTTTCTAATCCAAAAAGAAATCCGCTACACGCAGAATTTAAATCAAAAGCAAACGCATTTTTTGCCCCCACTTTAGTTGCAGTAAGAGCAGCACATGAAGGGAATACCATATCAGGTGTTATAGTTGCTACTATAATCACTTCAATTTCCTCTGGTTTTGTATTTGTTTGTTTCAAAAGCCCTTCAATAGCCTTAACTGCCATATCAGAGGTACTTAAAGTAGGATCTTTTAAAATTCTACGTTCTTTTATTCCTGTTCTTGTTGTAATCCATTCGTCATTGGTGTCAACCATTTTAGACAAATCATCATTTGTGATAATATCTTCAGGTACCCAACCGTATACACCGGTTATAGCTGCTTTAATTGTATTCATTATTGAAATGCTTGTTTAATTTTCTCAGTTAAATCTGAAAGAGTAATTTTATAGGTTTGTAAAATCATGTTTTTAATAGCTTTTGCATTTGATGCTCCATGACCTATAATAACAGGAGCATTTACACCAAGGACAGGAGTACCTCCATGATTTTCATAATTAAAATGTTCAAAAAAAGAATGTGACACATTTAATTTTTGAGAAAGTGTATAGAGAGATTCTATTTGTTTTAATAAAATATTACCGGTAAATCCATCACATACAATTACATCGGCTTGATCACTATATAAATTGTTACTTTCAATATTTCCATTAAATTGGAAGTGACATCCTTCTTTCATCAGTTCATGAGCAGCCTTTGTCAACAAATTCCCTTTTTCTTCCTCTTCTCCAATATTTAGTAAACAAACCTTAGGATTGTCAATTCCATAGTAATACTTCGCAAATAAATTACCAAGAATTCCATATTGATAAAGTACATCTGGTTTACAATCAGAATTTAAACCTACATCTAATAATGTAGATGTTTTACCTCCTGATATCTTGGGAACAGGACCTGTAATACATGGTCTCATAATGCCGGGAATTGCTTTAATAGTATACATGGTTCCAACCATCATAGCACCTGTATTACCGGCACTGGCAAAAGCATCAATTTTACCTGAATGTAAATGTTTAAATCCTACAGTAATACTTGAATCTTGCTTTTGTTGAAACGCTTTAGCGGGATGTTCTCCCATACCAATTACTTCTGTAGTTTCAACAATATCAATTGAATTACCGGAATATCCTTCACGTTCTAATACTGTATTAATTGCTTGCTTATTACCGAATAATACAATAGTAATATTTGCAGGTAATTCTTTACTTGCCAAATATGCGCCCATTACGGCTGTTTCGGGAGCAAAATCCCCGCCCATAGCATCGATTCCAATTCTCATGCTATCTACTTTAAAATTATTAGCTTACGCGTTTTCTTTCTTTTCAATCATCAATTTGCCATTGTAGTACAAGTTTCCTTCTACTTCATAGGCTGTATGACGACGGTGGATTGTACCTGTAGTAGGACATTTACTAAGAGTTGCTACTGTTGCTTTGTCGTGCGTACGTCTTTTATCTCTACGCGTTTTCGATGTTTTTCGTTTAGGATGTGCCATCGTTGTTACATTTAATTTTTAAAAATATTCTTAAGTGATTCCCATCGGGGATCTATTGTTTGTTCTTTATTTTTTTTTGAAATATAC
>JAJUFK010000157.1 GCA_029266015.1 Bacteroidota bacterium | reverse complement strand
TTGGATAAGTGTTCTAAAGCTAATTATTTTAGAAATAGTAGCTTTATTTAAAATATCTGTTGCAAGTTCAATTTTTGAAATTATATCCCACAATGATAAAGAATTACGATGTGCTATTACACTAATTTTTTCTATAGTTGTTTGTCCTATTCCCCGGGCAGGATAGTTTATTATACGGGTAATAGCTTCTTCATCACGAGGATTTATTATAACTCTAAAATATGCAAGTACGTCTTTTATTTCTTTTCGTTGAAAGAATGATACCCCGCCATATATTTTATATGGTAAGTTAAATTTTCGTAAAACCTCTTCAAATATTCGTGATTGAGCATTGGTTCTATATAATATGGCTATATCATTATATGAATTTGAATGTAATGTTAGTTCTTGAATTTTTTTACATATTGTAACGCCTTCTTCAATATCGGTTTGTGAACAAACAACTGAGATTGGTTTGCCGGAGTCTAGTTCTGAAAATGTTTTTTTTGGTATTTGATATTTATTTTTTTGAATTACGCTGTTTGCTGCATTAACTATTGTTTGAGTAGAGCGATAATTTTGTTCTAATTTAAAAATATTACAATTGGGGAATTCTTTACTAAAGTTGAGTATATTTTCAATTTTAGCTCCTCTAAAAGAATATATACTTTGAGCGTCATCACCAACTACACAAATATTATATTGCGGAAATCCTAATTTTTTAACAATTGTATGTTGAGATTTATTTGTATCTTGAAACTCATCAACTAGAATATATTCAAACCTATTCTGATATTTTTGTAATATTTCCGGATGTAAATGAAAAAGATAATTTGTTTGTAACAATAAATCATCAAAATCCATTGCATTTGCAAGTTTGCAACGATTTACATATGTTTCATAAATTGCGCCCACATGAGGAATCTTTTTATGAGAATCTTGTATTTGTATACCTCTGTCATTACAATATTCTAACGGTGAAATCATGTCATTTTTTGCTTTTGAAATAATTGCATGTATTACACCGGGTTTATAGTGTTCTTTATCAAGATTTAAATCATGTATAATTTTAGAAATAAGATTTTTGGAATCTTGAGTGTCATATATTGTAAAATTAGAGTTGAATCCTATAGTTTGAGATTCAAAACGAAGAATTTTTGAAAATATAGAGTGAAAAGTTCCCATCCATAAATCATATGCTTTTTGAGCTCCAACTAAAGCCGTAATACGTTCTTTCATTTCTTTTGCGGCTTTATTTGTAAATGTTAAAGCTAATATTTTATAAGAAGGGATTCCTTGTGAAAGTAAATATGCAATACGATATGTTAATACTCTTGTTTTTCCGGAACCGGCACCTGCTATTACTAAAGTGGGACCTTGTGTATTAACTACTGCTCTTGTTTGTGCTTCATTAAGCCCTTCTAATAATTGTTGCATGTATCATTGAAATAAATTATAGAATATACAAAAATAAGATATGCATTATAATATACTTACTAACTACATTATAAGTTATAAACAAAAAAAGGGTACACCATACTGTGTACCCTTTTTTTGAATTTATTATAAAAATCTGCTATTATTTTTTAATAATTGAAGATTTTATGAGTATTGAACCTTTTGACATTACAAGAACAGTATATGTTCCTTGAGCTAATGTTGTAACATCTATTTCTTGTGTGTCACCATGAATTGGTTGTGTTAATACTAATTGTCCGTTAGAACTAATTACTTTTATCACATCTGCTAATCCAACACCTACTAATGTTACTTTAGAAGATGTTACAGTTGGGTATATTAAAATATTTACATCAACCACTTCTATATCAACCGATAATTTTGTATTAAACGATTGTACCGGTGCACCTGCTTCAGATTGTAATGAATTTCCGCTATATAAAACTGTGATTAAAGCAGGATTGTCAATTACAGAACCTAATGAAAGTATAATTGCATTACTATTGCTTGGATCTTTTTGAACATTAGTTACTGTATAGAAGTAAGGATTGATACCTGCAACTTGAATATCTTGGTAAATATTTGCAGATGGTTCTGCCATTGGTTCACTGAATTCAAGAATAATTTTGTTACCTAAATTATTCATAGTAGCAGATGTAATTGTTGGATTTCCACTAACTTGAACAACTATTGTTACAGTTTTTGATGGATTTTCCATTAATGTACCAGTAATAGATGTTGTACCTTTTCCTTTTGCTGTTATTACACCGGTACCTGCTATTACAGTTGCTACCGAAGTATTGCTGCTTACCCATTGAATGGTTCCTACAGCTCCACTTGGTGTGAAAACTACTTGTGGAGTATGAGTTGCTCCTACTACTAATTTAACAAATGTAGGTGTAGTAGTGATACTTTCAACAACAGGAGTTGGTATTTTTGAAGCTATAAAGGCATCAATCGCATTTTGTAATACAATTACAGCATTATCAACTTCGATTTGAGTAGCAGGAGGATTAGTTACCTTATTTTGAGCTGAATTAATTTGATTTTGTAATTCAATAAAACTGCTTGCAGGGTATTGACCTGGATTTGTTCCTACATTACTTAAATTTTGATTGTACAATGTGTTTGCTTCAGCTATTTTAGCTTCTAAAGCTGTTACATCAATACTTACAGGATTATAGCTTTGTAAGAATGTTTTAATAGCTTGACTCAATGCTAATGTTTGTTCTAACATTATTTGATTGTTATAATTTAAGTAATTAGTATAGTAGAATTCTGCAATAGTAATTGCATTTTGTAATTCAATTTTAGCAGCTGTGCTGTATAATTGATTTTCAGCATATTGAGTAAAGATAGCATTAGCACGTAAAATTGTATCACCTAATTGAGTTCTATCAACTGTTTGTTCTTGAATAACTTGAATTGTATGAATAACAGATTTAGAACATTGATTAGCATCAGTATATGAATATTGAATATTGTAAATACCCGCTGTTACAGAACTTGGTACAAAAGTATTGCCTTGTAATCCGGTTCCTAATAAGCTACCACCAAGTGGTGAAACAGTAATAGTAACAGGTTGGTCAGTAATTTTTGCAGTACTTGGAGCAAAAATTTGAGGATTTGGCAATGCATGTATTGTAAAGCTAATTGCTTTAGCAGGACTTACACAAGCTGCATATTGAACAGCATAGTATGTATATGTTCCCGGGTCAGTGTCAGCAGGTGTAAATTGAGCAGAATTTGAAACTAATTTTGTTAATGCTGCATCTGAATACCAACGAACATTTTGAGTTGCTGTAGCTTGTAATGTTGGACTTGGTGAGCCTACACAAATGCTTGTATTTGATGTACTAACAGTTGGTGCTGCTAAATTACAATCTGTAATTTGTAATGTTATTGCAGTTTTAGCAGATTTACATTGTGATGGACTGGTAGCTTCTACGTAGTATGTGTATAATCCAATAGCAGTTTTACCCGTAGTATATGAAGTTCCATTTTTAATGAATGTAGTTTTATCTGATTGATACCAACTAACAGTATTTTGTGCCGCAGTTACTACTGATAAATCAGGTACTGATGCTCCTACAGTTACTATTACATCATTAATAGTCATAGTAGGTTTAGCTTCTATTGTATATGTTATTAAAGATTTTGGACCTTCACAACCATTTAATACTTCACTTACATAGTATGTATAAGTTCCGGGTTGAGTTACAACAGGAGTATACGTTAAACCTGTATATAAAGCAGTAATATCTGATTGATTTTGATACCATTTAGCAGTAGTACCTATTGTTAAAGTACCTGAATTTCCATCACAAACTGTAACATTGTTTGTTTGTGGTGCTGCTGGTAGTGGTTTTACAAACAATGTAGCTGCTGTAGTTTCACTTATACATGTTGCACTTGCATTTTGTTGTTTTACATAATATGTACCGGCTGTGCTTGTTGTAAATGTTGTACCATTTCCTACAACTGTACCTTGTTCATTAGTCCATATTGCAAAATTTCCTGTTCCTATAATTGCAGTAAATGTATAAGAATTACCTTGGCAAATAGATTCTTGTGATTTAATTAACGTTGGAGCTGTAATTGAACATTCTATTGTTAAAGTTACTTCTGTTGCAGCACTTTCGCATCCGTTAATTTTTTGAGTTACATAATATTTATAAACTCCGGGAGCTGTTTTTCCTGTAGCATATGATTGAACTTGTGTACCATTTTGTAATAATGCGTTGTCATACCATGTTAAGTTTGAACCGGTAGCTGTTAAATTTGGTACAGATTGACCTGCTAATATTATAAGATTTTGAGCTTGAGGAGCTGCAGGAATATCATTGATAGTTACAACTGCTGTAGCTGTTGTTGAAGTACAACCATTATATGATGCGGTAACACTATATGTTCCACTCATTGCTGAAGTCGCATTTGTTCTTGATGGAGTTTCGCTATTACTTGCAAATGATAATGGTCCACTCCAAGAATATGTTGCACCACTTGTTGAATAAGTTTGCATTGTTAATGTTTGACCAACGCAAATAGGTGAATTTGTAGTAATTGATGGAGTAGGAGGTAATGCTTTTACATTAACAAGTATTGCAGCACGAGGACTCTCACATGTAGTTGTTTGTGAAACATAGTATGTTGTAGAACTTACTGTAGCCGTACTTGGAGTAGGAGCAACAGTGCTTGCGATTCCGCCTGTTGCTGTAGTATACCATTTTAGGTTAGAACCTGTTGCTGTAAGTGTACTAGCAGTTGCTCCTTGACAGTATTCAATAGTATTAGTTACTATAGGAGCTGGAGTAGCGCAGTTAGATACTGTAACAGTTACAGGTACTTTTGCGCTTTCGCATGTACCTATTTTATTGCTTACAGAGAAAGAATATGTACCTTCAGTAAGTGTACTGATACCTGAAGCTATTGGACTACCTGTACCAATTTGTGTGTTAGTTGCATTGTACCAAGTAATAGTACCACCATCGGTTACAGTTGCAGTTAAATTTGGTGATGCATCACCAACTATTAATGCTATTGGGCTTGTAGTAACCGGAGTAACTGGAATTGGGTTTATCACTACAGTTACTGTTCCTGCTGTTGATGTACAACCATTTACAGTAGCTGTTACTGAATATACTCCTGCATTATTTGGAGTTACATTAGCTATAGAAGGATTTTGAGTAGCATTATTATATGAAGGACCAGACCATGCATATGTTGCACCGGTAATATTACTTGCAGTTAAATTAAGAGTAGAGCCTGCGCAAATAGGACTGTTAGAACCTGCAGTAGGAGCAGATGGAACAGCTTTAATTGTAACTATAATTGCAGCACGAGGACTCTCACATGTAGTTGTTTGTGAAACATAATATGTTGTAGAACCTACTGTAGTAGTATTTGGAGTAGGCGCAACGGTGCTTGCGATTCCGCCTGTTGCTGTAGTGTACCATTTTAAGTTAGAACCTGTTGCAGTAAGTGCAGTAGCAGTTGCTCCTTGACAGTATTCAATTGTGCTGGTAACAGTTGGAGCAGGAACATTACATGCCGAAACAGTAACAGTTACAGGTACTTTTGCGCTTTCACAAGTACCTATTTTATTGCTTACAGAGAAAGAATACGTACCTTCAGTAAGTGTGCTAATACCTGAAGCAATTGGACTACCTGTACCAATTTGAGTGTTAGTTGCATTGTACCAAGTAATAGTTCCACCATCGGTTACAGTTGCTGTTAAATTTGGTGATGCATCACCAACTATTAGAGATATTGGTGTTATAGCAACCGGAGTAACAGGAATAGCATTTACAGTAACAGCTACGGTACCTGCAGTAGAAGTACATCCGTTTACAGTAGCAGTAACGCTGTAAGTACCACTCATAGCAGTAGTAGCATTAGTTCGTGAAGGGTTTTGTGTAGTACTTGTAAAAGAAGCAGGGCCAGACCATGCATATGTAGCACCGGTAATATCACTTGCAGTTAAATTAAGAGTAGAGCCTGCGCAAATAGGACTGTTAGAACCTGCAATAGGAGCAGATGGAACAGCTTTAATTGTAACTATAATTGCAGCACGAGGACTT
>JAJUFK010000221.1 GCA_029266015.1 Bacteroidota bacterium | reverse complement strand
TAATCTTAAAATAAATATTGCCTAAATGCACAACGGGTTATTATTCTTATCAATATCAATATCCCATATTATTTCGGGTATAATTTCATAATCAATATTTTTATATTGAATTGATTTAAACTTGTCTTCTTTATATGAATATACAAGTAAGCCTACATTATTTGTTCCTATTAATAATGTATCCTTATTTAACTGTATAACAACATTAATTTTATTTGACTGAATAGAAGTAGGTTCCGATGAATTTGTATAATGTTTAAAATGAATACCATCATACCTAATCAAACCATCATATGTACTAAACCATACAAAACCATACCAATCTGTATATGCTTTAAAATTGCCTTTAGAAGGTAATTGAGACTTATTAATTATTTGTCTTACATCAAAATGCAAGTCTTGAGCACAAATTTGAATTTGTACTATATGTATGAGAAATATTATACCAATAATTTTTTTATAAATACACACGTATACAACATATAAATTATATACAAATATATTGTTATTTCTTCAAAAAATACCCTTTACCCGATTCTAAATTGGTTATAGAATTTACCGTTCCATTTGGTTGCCAAAACCCATCGAAGTTTTTGATTGTTTGGCAGTTTGAGATAGTGAAATAGTTAGAGAATGGTGTTGTGGTTTGGAACGGGCTGCCGATTAATTGCCACCCCAGTGTTGGGGCGTATTGCAATACGCTTGTAGATGGGATTCCTGTAATTGATAATGTTCCCGCTGCATTCATATTCACCAAATATCCTTTGCCTGGTGTTATGGTTTTAAGCGAATTAAGAGCAGTATTTTGCCCTTTTTTCCAAAATCCGTTAGCATCTTTTACCATAAGTACATCGAGCCCCGCAAATACTGTTTCTATGGTACTATCTTGTAATTGAAGGTTTGTAGAGATTAAATTCCAACCTTTTTTGAGGGATATAGTTTGAGTTACAGGTTGTGGTGCAATATATTTTTTACCATATACTTCAAATTCAAACATTGAATATCCATAATTAGTGGCTCGTTGTATTCCTTGCCAACGAATATATCGAGTTGGTTTATCTGTTACATATACTGCATCTATACCACCATTACCTGACAATTCTGTATAAATATTTGTCCATGTAATACTATCGGTTGATACTGCTATAGAATATTGCGAAGCATATGCAGTTTCCCATAATATTCTAATTCTATCTACCGTATATATTTGTTGTAAATCTATAGTAAGCCATTGATTATTAGTATACGTACTACTCCAACGGGTTGTTTTAAGACTATCATTCAAATTAACGGCAATGTTTCCAAAACCAACTTCTGTTGATGATACCGCTACAGGTTTTTTGAGTGCCAAATTAGCTTGATACACTTCTACTTCGAACAATGAATATCCCCAATTTGTTGCACGCGTAGTTCCCGTAATTCTAATATAACGAGCAGATCGAGGTGTAAAAATTATATTATCGTTTCCTCCATTTCCGGTAGTTGTTGCATATACTTGTGTCCAAGTTGTTCCATTCTCAGAAATTTCAATTCGATATGCACTTCCAAATGCAGCTTCCCATAACAAACGAACTTCAGAAATTATAAACACATGTTCCAAATCTATTTGTATCCATTGTGGATCTGCATATACACTACTCCAGCGGGTTGTTTTATCGCCATCGGTTATATTCCGTGCTATATTATTTCCAAGTTCTGTAGACGATACCGTAACAGGTTTATATAATGCGACATTAGGAAGAACTGTTGACTTACATGGACCATACGTATTCCAATTGGGCAATTTATCGAGTGTAATTACCCGAGGATTATTATAAATTGTATTTATTTGTGTTGCTGTATTTTGACCTCTTGAGTCGTTTTTGGGGTCGAGTATCATATATGCCCATGTTAAAAAATACAACCACGATTGCGTATCATACGTTGTAGGGTCTGCCATAGCACCTTCTTCTCCTATAGCAAACAATTTTCCTTTATTTCCAAATAATGTTTGATATTGATTCCAAGCGTTCGTACCACCTTCAGCTGCAGGATAATCCCACACTATCATATCAACCACATCGTCGCCCGGATACCAATTTTGGTATTTGCTGCCATAACTAGTCCATACCCAAATTAAATTATTCAATTTATGTACATTTGTAAATCTATTATACATAAGTCTATATAACGTTTGACATGCTGTACCACCCGAACGTCCCCACCAAAACCAGCCACCTTCGGCTTCGTGTAATGGTCGCCAAAGCACTGCAATACCAGCATCTTGCATTTTTTTGAGTTGTGCTGCAGCTAAATCCATATCGCGAATGATATTTTTATACGACTGGCTATTGGTATCTGCTAAAGCATTTGCAAGATTAAAATTTTGAGTATAATAATCGCCGTTTGCATCGGGCGATATCCAATGCCACGAAAATTGAGCAATGCCTCCTTGTTCTTGTACCCATTTTATTGCTTTGTCTGCATCTTTATTACCTTTGGTTTGCGACGGGCAAATACCATCAAAATCGTATCCAACAATGGCAGGGTATTTCCCCGATGCATTATAAATTAATGGAAGATAACTATCGTCCATCTGCCCAGCTAATCGGTTGTTGGTGTTGGTATATAAAGAATCTAAATAGTGTTTAAGGGCAATAGCTTGTTTGGTTGCTTGTTTATTTACCAATGTATTCACAAATTGCGGGCATTCTTCTTCATTTTGTTCATTATCCCCATTAGTATCCAACTGTAAATTAATCGCTGTAGGATACGTGTTTTTTAAATAGGTAAGTCCGGGTGTTGCATCTGGTAATCCTCCATGCCCATCGTGATTGGTATAAGTCCAACTTAAGGCACCTGCATAGTTACCTTCATACACACGGCGATAACATTCTGTTGCACTTACATTGGGATTTGTAAATCCGTGAGCACTATATTCTGCAACTATAATTGGTTTGTTGAGTCCCCAGTATGCTGCATTATGATGAAAGGGGGAATGTTGCGTGTTGTCTCCACCATCATTATTGTAATAATGTACCATATAAAAATCAAGAATGCCATTTTGAACACCACCTGCGGCACGTAATTCTGCATCGGAATAATAATTTTTATATCCTAACAAATTACACAATACTTTCATATTCCACGAGCCATTTGAAACTTTTACACCCGGCACTGCAGTATGTATAGCACCTGCAGCTCTGTTTACAAATTTTTGAACATCGGTCATAGACACTCGTGATGGAGTCCAACCAAATTCTGTCATGCCTTCGGGTTCATTAAATATTTCCCAACACAAAAGTGACGGATGATTTCCAATAGCAGTAACCAAGGGTACTATAGCATTGTCTATACAAGCTTTTATTCCAGCATCGGTTTGTAGCATGCGTTTATTATTAGCTTCATCTACTCCCCATTGACTTGTTTGCAACATATCAAAGGATAATATACACGGTATCACCATCATATTTCGCTCAAGAGCCAAATCGAGTACAGCTTTTACATTTATAATAGTATGTGTTCCTAAACCAGAAACATAACCATTTGTAAATTTAGGTACTTGCGATGCATTTACAAATAACCACCAACGCACCGTATTACCTCCCGCAGCTTTTACATCGTCTAAAACTTTTGTCCAATCTGTTACATTTATTGGAGTATCTGCACAGTCGCCACCAAAATTTCTCCATGCAATATTAATACCCGAAAAAAATGGAGTAGTACCATTGGGTAACGTAATTCGTTGTGCTATAGAATATACATTCATACACAAAATGAAACACATACTATAGAATACTTTTGTTTTCATATTTTTCGATTTTAAAAGTTTATGAAACAAAGGTATTCTATGCTCTATGCAACAATGTGTAATAAATATTCTATGATGTATAATAATGTTGCAGACAGAGAATTATTGGGCGAAAAATTAATTTTATGCCATATATTTGTTGTAAATCATTTGTAAATGCAAAAACAAATTAAAATACGTGTATTTTTTTTATGGATATTGAGTACATATCATCTGAGTGCTCAAATAAGTTCTAATTCAGATTTTAGCATGTATTCTACAATTCAAGGATTGTGTGACAATACTGTTTCTGCAATACATCAAGACTCTAAAGGCTATATATGGGTTGGGACCGAGAATGGACTATCGCGATTTAATGGACATGTATTTACCACATTTAAACATAAACAAAACGATAATCATTCTATTCCCCACAACAGAATTTTTGATATTTGTAGTGATTTAGAGGGAAAAACATGGATTGCTACAAGTTATGGTCTTGCTGTATATAATGAGTATAGTAATAATTTTATTCGCATTTCGGCAGAAAACGGATATTCAAATTTACCGAATAATTATGTGCGAAATGTAACATGTGATTCTCAAGGTACTATATGGTTTAGCAAC
>JAJUFK010000395.1 GCA_029266015.1 Bacteroidota bacterium | reverse complement strand
AGTATTACGTTTGGATTAGCATATGCATATTCCGCAATCAATAATAATGCATATTCTACAAAACAAATACTATGGCATACACACTCTATTTATACAGGATTGCATGGTTTTTATAAATCTGATGATTTTTTAAGTACAACAAAATATCCTGTTATTTCGGCACTTATTGAATATGAATACAGACATTCACCAAAATACGGAATATTATTGGGATTCGATGGTTTTTACGATCAATCGCATTTTGCTCTTTCTCCATTACCTGAATCAACCAAGCTTAAATTACAATCATCTGAATACGGCATTCATACAGGATTGTCTGCTCATTACAATAATGTGAGTATTTATATAGCAACAGGAAAATATATAAGGACAGTTGGAAAAAAACCACCTTACTATTCACGTGTAGGAATTCGATATTCATTTAACCATTTTTTAATAAATCTCAGTATTAAAAGTCATAAAACCACAGCTGATTTTTTGGAATGTGGCGTAGGTATTTTTCTATTTAGATCTCATCATTAAACATGAAAATATTTGTATATAAAATCATAATTTTTTGTTGTATTGTATTACTTTTTCAAGCTTGTAATGATTCTACTTGTATACAATCAAAGGGAAAAGAAATTACTCAAAATATTTTTGTAGATACATTTTCAACTATAATGATATACGGTATTTGCGATATTACATTACTTCCGGATACTATTAATTATATAACTATACATGGAGGAAAAAATCATATTGAATTATGCTCATTACAACAATCACAAGGAACTATAAAATGGTATAATTCTGCAACATGTGGATTTTTTAAACAATTTGAACACATAGCTCTTACAATTCATACAACTAACCTTGATTCTATTATTCTTTACTCTCCATGCTCATTAATTACCGATACTTTGAAACGTAATTTGTTTTTATCGGCTCAAACAGAAATGATAAAAGCACAGATAATTGTAAATAATAAACTAACAAAAATAGATACCTATTATAAAGCCGGAGGTCTACTAAAAATTAAAGGAAATACAGATGTATGTAATATTACTGCTAATTATACCATACAAGTAGATAGTAAGTATTTACAAACTACCAAAGCTATAATTACAAACAACACTATACAAGATATGTATATTAGCGTTAGTGATAGTTTAGTTGCCAAAACAAGTAAAAGCGGTTATATTTATTTCTCCGGAAATCCTCAATTTATTTCTACAAAAGGTAATATAAAACCAATTTTGTAACTTGTATCACATACTTTACCTATACAGCATTTTTACATTTGATAAAAAATAATATAAACATGGTAAAAAATATGGGTAAGGCAGATAAAGTAATACGAATTATACTTGCTGCAATTGGATTATTACTATTTTCAACACAGATTATTTACGGAGTTATAGGTATAGTTATTTTTATTCTTTCAATTATTTTTATAATTACAGCTATACTTGGATTTTGTCCACTATATATACTTTTTGGAATAAAAACCAATAAAGAATAATAACCGTAAGATTTTTGTTTTTTTATAAAAACCGTAATTCAACACGTCTGTTTTTTGCTCGTCCCTCAAGCGTTTCATTAGTTTGAGCGGGTTTAGTTTCGCCATAACCTTTTACTTCAAATAAATT
>JAJUFK010000056.1 GCA_029266015.1 Bacteroidota bacterium | reverse complement strand
GTGGTGAAATTACATCGTATATTGTAAGTGTGGTAGATGTGTCCTCAAAAAAACCAACACTATGCTTTTGCAATGAATAGTGTGTTGAATCATTAAGAAGAATTATTGGTATATGAGTGGCAAATGCAAATGAAGAAATACTGATAAATGTAACTATATGTATTATATGTAATTTCAAACCCCTATTTTTTTTAATTCTTATGCTTGTACGAATAGAATTTTAAATAGGTTTGTATCAAATAGTGTTTTTTTTGAACAAACTCAATGATTTATATCATTGTTAAATATCAAAAATACCTTCGGGTAAATTCATTATAAGAGTTTGATTTTCATAGTTCAAATCAATAACTAAATTGGTAGAAAATGGTATTAATTTTTCATCGTTAGTTTGAGTCTCAATTTCGAGAACAATATTCATAGAATATTCAAAAACGTCTTTTATTATGCCAATATATTCAGTATTTGAAAATATTTTGAATCCAATTAGTTGATGTAATTCATCTAAAGTGTCATCATCTTCTTTAATGAATTGAGACGGTATATACAGTGTGTTTCCACATATTTTTTCGGCTAAATCTATTGAGGTAATATCGTCAAATTGCATATATGTAGCACCTCCTTTTACTGTACATTTTTGAATAAAAAAAGGAACTAATTTATTTTGAATAAGTAAAAAAACATATTCAATTTCTTTGCAAATAGATTGATATTCATTGTGTAATGAAATCAAAACAAACCCTTCGTTTCCATGTGGTCTGGAAATTTTCCCAATAGGGACACAGTCTGATATTGAGGGGAATGAGTATGCCATAATCAAAAAAAAGGTGTCTTTTGTAATCAAAAGACACCTTGTGTTATTTTCTGAATATTATTTATTCTGCAGGAGTTTCTTCTGCAGCTGTATTGTCAGTAGCTTCAGTTGATTCTTCTGTAGTTTCTTCAGTTACAGTTTCTTCGGCACTTGCTTCAGCAGCTTGTTGTTTTTTAAGAATAGCTTCTTCACGTTTTTTGCTCACTTCTAATTCTGCAGCTGCACGTTTTTTGAGAGCAGCTTGTTTATCAGAAGATAATTTTGAAATAAGAGCCTCTTCTTTTTTGCGTTTTTCTTCTAAAAATGCTTGAAATTTTTTTTCAAGTGTAGCTTCGTCAAAAGCACCTTTTTTAACACCGCCTTGTAAGTGTTTCATATACAATACACCTTCGTTTTTCAATATAGAACGTGCAGTATCTGTAGGTTCTGCTCCATTATTTAACCAATAAAGAGCTCTGTCAAATTTTAATTCTACTTTAGTTGGGTGCGAAGTAGGATTATATGTACCGATTTTTTCGATAAATTTACCATCACGTGGTGCTCTGCTATCTGCAGCTACAATGTGATAGAAAGGACTCGCCTTCCGTCCGTGTCTTGCTAATCTGATTTTTACAGCCATTGTATTTGTATATGTTTAAAAATTAATAAAAATTAGGCTGCAAAAATACATCTTTTTTTTACGAAACAACGAGTTTTGTTTATTTTTTAAAAATATGTATTTCTATACTTTTTTTTATTTCGAAAAAATACACTGCTCAGTACTATTATTTCAAGAGTTTTTATACATTTGTAATAGTTCAAAAACTATTCTCATGAGTATTCAAAAGAAAATATTAACAGCTATAATTCTTCTTTGTTTAATTGGTATAATTTCTTTTATATATATATTTTTAAAAAAGAAAACACAAGTAATTCAAAATACTGTATATGAAGTGTTGTCTGATAATACAGTTGCTTTTGTTGAATTAAAATCACTTTCTGATTTTTTTGAATTACAAAAATCCAATCATGCTATATGGGACGATGTTTCTCCTTTTCCTTTGTTTAATGAAACGGTTCAATTTGCAAAAATACTTGATTCGGTTATTTCAAAAAATATTGAATTTACCTCGTTTTTGCAAAATAATTTTGTGGCTTCCATGCAGCAAGTTGGTAAACACAAATTGGAATATGTGTTTTGTATTCCTCTAAATTCTGAACAACAAACCACGTTAGCTCCAAAAATATTGCAATCAGCATTTTCTCAATATATAATAAATTCATATAATTATGATGGGAAATGCACTATCTATAATTTTCTTACACCGGGTTCAAATGTTAATAAAATTTCATGTACCATATGTAATAATATTATTATAGCTTCAGCTTCGCGTATTCATGTTGAAAATGCCGTCAGAAGTTTTTACGATGGAACTAATATAATGAAAAACCCGCAATTTGCAAAGGTTAAAAAAACTGCCGGAAGCAAAGTGTATGGGAATGTATATATAAACTTTAATCTGTTTTCTAAAGTACTTTCTTTAGTAATGCGTAATGATTTAAAACAGCAATTTACAGAAAAATATCATTTTGCATCGTGGAGTGAATTTGATATAACACCTAAAGAAAATGCGTTATTACTGAATGGATTTACAACTGTAAATAATCCAGATGAATATTTGAATATATTTAAAAAACAACAACCTGTAAAATTAAGTATTACATCTATGATTCCTGCGGGCATTGCAGGGTTTGTGTCTATTGGTATTTCTAATAAAGATGCTTTTCGCGAAAATTATGAAGCATTTCTTAGAAAAACAGATATTTATAATCCTTATAAGCAGGGAATTAGCGAAATAAATGCTGCGTTTTCTTCACCAAATCAAGATGCGGTAAATTGTATAAAGAATTTTAATGCTTTTATAGCAGATGAAATTGCTTTAGTATATGGTAATGTGGGCGAAACCGATTTGTATGAAAATTCTTTTGTGATATGTAAAACTGTAGGACAACAGCAAACATTAGATGTGTTGTTGCCTATGCTTGACAGCTATTGCGAAAAAGAAAAAAAATCTATTTCAGATATTACCACTTCATATTCTATTGATAATACTACAAATTATAAAATATATAGTTTGCCTATATCTACAATTCCTAAGGTATTGTGGGGTAATTTATTTTCACAAGTTTCGGCAAAATATATTACATGTATTCAGGATTATATAGTGTTTGGACCAAGTATTCAAGCTTTGCAACGATATATAAGTGCTTTTGAGTTGCAAAAAACTATTGCAAATGAACTTGAATTTAAGAAAATTCAGAATAATATATTGTCAACATATTCTTTGTATGTCTATTCAAATATTGCAAAATCAAATAAATTATATGCCGATTTTCTTGACGATGATTCAAAGACACAATTAAATAATCAAAGTGAGTTATTAAAAAAATGTAATTCGCTTGTTATTCAAATATCTGCCGACCATGAAATGTTTTACAATAATATTTTTATAAACTTTAGTGCAGTTCAAGAAGAAAAACCTCAAACTATTTGGGAAAGTTATATTGATTCTGCAATTATTTGTAAACCTAAATTTATTGACACTCAAACAGGTGACATTACAATTTTGGTACAAGATGCACATTATAATCTTATATTACTTAATAATAGTGGTAAAATTCAGTGGAAAAAACCACTCAAAGAACCTATTATGAGTGAATTTTATCTTATTGATTATTTTAAAAACGGCAAAACGCAATATTTGTTTAATACGGCTAATGCTATTTATATAGTTGACAGATTAGGTAATTTTGTTGAATCATATCCAATACAACTTTCATCGCCGGCTACCGCAGGCATTGCTGTATTTGATTATGAAAAAAATAAAGAATATAGAATATTTGTGCCCTGTGCCGATAAAAAAGTGTATCTGTATAATATAAAAGGCAATAAGATTCAAGATTGGAAGTTTGGTCAAACAGAAACAGAAGTAACAACTCCTTTACAGCATTTTGTTGCTGAAGGTAAAGATTTTATTGTATTTGCCGATAAATTTAATATGTATATTGTAAATAGAAAAGGAGAAACAAGAGTTACTGTTCAAGAGCAAATTCAAAAATCGGCTCAAAATTCTTTTACTTTTGAACCCGGAGTTGGTAAAGTGCCTGCACGTTTGGTAACTACCGATGTTCAAGGGAATATTAAATTTATAGAATTTTCCGGAAAAGTTACTACATTGGAGTTATCCAAACGTTCACCAAATCATTTTTTTGAATATCGTGATTTTAATAATGATGGAAGTAATGATTTTATGTTTGTTGATAATCAGGAGTTGCAAATTATTTCGCAAAATAAAAAGTTGATAAGTAATTTTGTATTCCAGGCTCCTATAACACTTCCTCCGGTTGTATATAAATTTTCGTTAAATACATACAAAATAGGAGTAGTAGATCAAAAGAATGCAAAAGTATATGTTATAAATGGTAATGGTACCTTGCATAAAGGGTTCCCTCTCAAAGGTACATCGTTATTTACTATTGGTTTTTTGTATAAAAACTCAAATACATTTAATCTTATCATAGGGGGTGAAGAAAATTTTCTTTATAACTATGAAATTAAATAAATTGATGTATATTAGTAAAAATATTTATATGCATGAAATATATATACCCACTTTATAAGTATTTCACAATTGCACTAATAGTTTTATTAGCATATTCGTGTGTGAAAGATAACTTTGATGTCCGTGAAAAATTTTCCAATGATATTAAATGGAATCCATCAATTGCTTTACCATTAGCCTATGGTCATCTTACATTAGGTAATATTGTAAAAGAAAGAAAAGATACTATTCAGCATATTAGCGAAAAAACATTAGGATATGGTTCACAAGATTCCGATTTAGTTATTCAGCTTCGCTATGGACTTGATTCTGCTCGTAAAATTGAAATTCTTTGTTTGCCGGTAATGCAACCGTACGATACTACTTTATATTTAAAACCTATACAATTATTAGATGCTCATACCGAATTTGATAAAAAAGTAGGTGAATTATTACAAGATAATTTTTCAAACACCGATTATTCTGATTATCAGAATTATGAGGCAATGTCGCCACCACCACTTACTGTTACTGAACGTACTGCCGATAAGGTTGAAACCTATAGTTCTCCAACATCTCCTTTTACAGTTATAGAATATGCTGTAATTAGTGAAGGAAATATGGAGGTAATTTGTACCAATAATTTTACTGTACCATTTACTGCAGATATTGCCGTGTTAACCGATTCTGCCGGAATTAGACAAGAGATTACTGTTTTTAACTTTAGTTCGCAATGGATTAATCCGGGTAGTTCAATGAGTGATGTGTTTACGTTTGATCATACCTATTTGGGGTCTCAACTTTTTTATGAGTATAGAAATATGAAGTTTGCCGATGCGTCAAATGTTACGGTAGATTTAAATAACACGATTGATTTAGATATTCATTTAACAAATTTAAAGGCTTCGCAAGGTAAGGCTGTAGTGCCTCAACAAACAATAACTATGGATTCATTGGTATATGTAACTATACGTGATAAAGATGAATCCAAAAAAATATATAAAATAATTGTAGATGAAGGGTTGATTCACTATAAAATTACTTCGAGTATGCAGGTTGCTACCGAATTTTTTGTGATTTTTGAATCAATGAAATACCAAAATGATACTGTTACAAAAAATGCTGCACTCAACAGGTTTCACCCTGTAGAAGAAGCCGACTGGTTTTTGCAAGATTTAGAAGCTGATTTAACTAAAAATCCTGATCAACCTTATAACTCTATTCCTATCCGATTAGGATATAAAGTATATACCGGAACAGAATTAATGTAGTTTGGCCCCCAACAAAATTTAAATATTCAGATTTCGAATCCTGATAGTATTGTATTTCGCTATTTGGAAGGAAATATGGGTAAAATAGAAGAAGATGTATTTGAAGATAGTATTGATTTTCAGATAGAAGATTTTCTTAAAAACTTTTTATCAGGCGAAATTACTTTTTATGACCCTAAATTACGTATAGTTTACCATAATCCTGTTGGTATTCCGGGAAAATTTAAAATGAATATAGTGGGTACAAATTCTAAAGGTGAAAGTGTAAGTGCTTTGAAAGAAAATGCAAACATGTTTACTATTCATGCTCCAACATGTGATATGGTAAAAAATGGTGATGTAATAATATCAAATATTGAATTTAATAAGAATTCATCAAATATTGTCGATTTTATTCGGTTGATGCCCAATAAAATAGCATATTCCGGTAAGTATTTGTTAAATTTTGATGAACCTGATGAAAATTCTATCGTAAACTGTGTATCCAACGTAGGGAATGCTCGACTTACAGTGGAAGTTGAATTACCTATGAAACTCTCAATTAAAGATTTAGTTTTACGTCAAGAGGTTCCATTGTCACAAATTCCTGAAATAGAAAATATTACTAATATTGAAAGTTTACGTTTGTTTGTTTATACCGAAAATCAATTGCCACTTGATGTAAAATTGAAAATTACCATGCTCGATACAACATTAGTTGGTGCAGCTCAAGAGTTAGGAGTATTAGATGTAATTGTATTGGAGTCAGGAAGTACCATTAATGGTAAAGTTGCGCGTAATTCCACAAATAAACATACCGAAGAAATAGTGTTAACTTCGGCAACAGATTCACGGTTAGAAAAATTTTTGCAATCAAATAAACTGCGTTTAGAAGTTTTGGTTGAAACAGATCAGCAAGGAAATGTTCCGGTTATTTTTTATACCTATTATGGGTTAAAATTTAATTTGGCTGTAGATGGCAAATTTTTATACGAAGGAAAATTGAATATGAAATAATGATGAAGTTGATGTGCTCACATATATATACAGTACTAGTTGCAATGTTGCTTTTTGCGTATACCGCAACAGCTCAAATTGATAAAACTATGTATTTTATGGATAGGTTGCCGCAAGCAAACTATATAAATCCTTCAGCATATCCCGAATGTACATTTTTTATGGGAGGTTTATTATTACCTTTAGTGGGACAATTACCTCCACCAATTATGTTTGCTGTAAATACTCCATTTGATTGGAATGATTTTGTGTTTCATGGCAGATGGGAATATCAAGATTCTCTAATTCACCCATTACATCCAAATGCAAATTTGGATGATTTTCTAAAAAAGGTTCATACATACAATAACTTTTCAACCGATTTTCAGTTGAATCTATTATATTTTGGGTTCAAACAAGGAAAAAATTTTTGGTCGCTTGATATATCAAATAAATTGTATTTACATTGGGGCGTACCCGGTGATTTAATGAAATTCGCAATTTTGGGTAATGGCGAAGTACGCGATGCTCAATTTAATGGTTTATATATGAATGTTAATTTATATAATCAAATATCATTAGGTTTTAAACGACAAGTTTCTCGTTATTTTAGTGTAGGAGGTAAATTGAAGTATTTATCGGGTATAGCAAATGTAAATGTAAAAAAATCAAATCTATATATAAAAACAGCGGCAAATTCAACATATATAAGGATTTCGCCTGAATATTTGATTCAAACTAATGCACCTGTTGAAGTAAAACTTGCTGATAATGGATTAGTTGAAGAGGTAAATTTTCTTGAATTTAATTCGAATAATATTCCGAATGAAATTGCAAAAAATGTTCTTTTTACAGGTAACAGAGGACTTGCAATGGATTTAGGATTTTCAAAGGACTGGAATAGTGAATTTACGTATTATTTTAATATTGAAGATTTTGGATATATACATTGGAAACGACACACTCATAATTTTTCGGCTGTAGCTGAAGAAGGTTTTGAATTTAAAGGATTAATAGAAATAGAAGATGATAAACGTAAGACTATTCAAGATATGTTTGTGCCTGATAGTCTTCTTGCAAAATTTGATTTTACATATACTACAGATAGCTATAGAACAAATCTACCTTGGAAATTTTATGCAGGAGCTCGCTATAAAGTTACGCCTAAATTTTATCTGGGAGGAGTTGCTCGTCTTGAAAAAATGAGTTTTGGATATAGACCTTCAGCTGCACTTTCGCTTAATTATAGACCCGGTAAATTTGGATTGTTTACCTTAAGTTATTCGTATCAAAATTATAGTTTCTACAATATTGGTATAGGTTCTACTACACGAATTGGTCCGGTTCAATGGTATTTTGTTTCAGATAATTTATTAGGAACAATATTCTGGCCTCATCAAAGTCGTTCGCTTAGTATGAGAATGGGATGCAATTTGGTGTTTGGATACAAAGAAAAAGAAAAACCACAAAAAGCGTTACCTATGTTTAATAGTAGTATGCAAGGAGCAGGAAATAAAAAAGTGCCAAAATTTGGTCAGGTAAATTCTAAAGGAGGAACTCGCGAAAATAAAAAATATAAGACTATTCAAGCTCCAAAAAATTAAACAAATCAAATAGATTACGTTATTATTTTTTCTTTTGTAAATCATATTTTTTACAAATTAACTTGCACTCTTTTGTTTTGGATTTGCGTAATGAAATCGTGTAACTTGCAACAAAAATTATGAATTCGATAGTTGCTGTTAATCATTATTCAGACATTCTTCCTCAATATCGTGAAACGCCAATCTCGTTACTGTTTGAATACCATAATTTCAAAATTCCATTTAAAATATATCATACAGCTCAATTACTAGTTGGTATGTGTATGGATAACAGAAAGTATTTACATATCCCCGATAATTTTGCCTATATTCTAAGATCGGGTGGTGGGAACTTGCGAAATAGCGAATTTAAAGTATCATATGCTATAGCTGTTGGCAATATATCATATATTGCTCTTATAGGTCATACGCAATGCGGTATGGTAAATTTAGCTCAGCGTAAACAATTATTTATTTCGGGAATGGTAAAAAATGCAGGTTGGAATTACATGCAAGCCGAACAACATTTTGATACCTATTCAAAACAATTTGAAATAGAAAATGAAATTGATTTTACTGTGCAAGAATCAATTCGTTTACAAGCAACGTATCCTAAAGTTACAGTTGTTCCTTTATTGTTTAAAGTTGAAGACTCCAAATTGTACCAAATAGTGCAACATTAAATAAGAGAAGAATATTTTCGTAATAATTCTTCCATTTCTATTTGCATTTCTTGAGCTTTGATACCGGCAACTGCAGCAAATTGTTCGCTGGCATCGGCAAAAATAATTGCTCTTGAAGAATTTACCAATAAACCACATTCTGCATTCATGCCATATTGAGCAACTTCTTGTAAACTACCTCCTTGAGCACCCACGCCGGGTACCAATAAAAAATGATTGGGAGCTACACTTCGTATGTCTTTTAACATATTTGCTTTGGTTGCACCTACTACATACATCATATTTTCTGTTGTGCCCCAGCGTTGAGATTGCGTAATTACTTGTTTGTACAATGGTATTCCGTTACTTTCAATACATTGAAAATCAAAGGCACCCTTGTTTGAAGTAAGTGCTAACAGTATAACCCATTTGCCTTCGTATGATAAAAATGGGGTAACAGAATCTTCGCCCATATATGGAGCAACAGTTACCGAATGAAATGGTAAATTTTCAAAAAATGCTTGTGCATACATTTTTGATGTATTGCCTATGTCGCCACGTTTTGCGTCGGCTATAACAAAAATATCGGGATAGTTTTGTGTAATGTATCTTACTGTTTTTTCTAAACTTTGCCATCCTTGTATTCCATAACATTCATAAAATGCTATGTTGGGTTTGTATGCCACAGTATATGGAGCTGTAGCATCTATTATTTGTTTGTTGAATTCAAAAATTGGATCGTTAGTTTGTAATAGGTGTTGAGGAACCTTAGTAATTTCGGTATCAAGGCCTACACATAAAAAACTACGCTTGTGTTGTATTTGTTGAATGAGTTCTTGTTTGTTCATAGTATAAAGTATTGTATATAAAATGTATTTAGTATCGTTGCCAATCAAATTCTTGTAAAGTTTTAACCAAATGTAGAGCTTTGTTATAATCTAAACCGGGCATAAAGCCATGACCTAAATTGCAAATCCAGTTATAATTATGTTTTCCAAATTCTCTGTAATATTCTAAATGATGTGAAATTTCCTGTTCAGATGCGTATAAAATTCGTGGGTCAATATTGCCTTGTAAGCCAATAGATTTGTGAACTATTTTTCTTGCTATATGTAAAGGAGTTTGCCAATCAATACTCAAAAAATCACAATAATGTGGAGTAATATAAGAAATACCTACACCTATACCTTTAGGAAAATATATGAAAGGAGTATTGAGTTGACGAGCTTTTGTGCACATATGTTCTACATGAGGTAATATAAGTGTTTTATATAATTCAAAGGGAATTAAACCTGCATGAGTATCAAACAGTTGAAATACATCAATACCGTGGTTTATTTGCTGTTGCATATATTCTATTGATAATTCGGTAATTTGTTCAAGTAATATTGCTACAGTTTTTTGATTGCTATATATATATTGTATAGCATCGGGGAAATCTGATTTGCCGTGTAATCCTTGCAACATATAGAGTAAAACAGTAAAAGGAGAACCGCAAAAACCAATTAGTGGGATATGATTTGGTTTTGTTGCAGTAATTGCATCAATTACCGAATAAATATATGAAAGTTTGTCTGCATCAGGTTTTAGTATACTGTGAGGATTGGTATACTTCATGAGCGGATTTGAAAATACCGGACCTGATTCGGGAAATTCTAAGGTCATACCCATAGCTTGGGGAATTACAAGAATATCGGAAAATAAAATAGCGGCATCTACGTGTAAATCTTCAATTGGCATAAGAGTAACTTGTGCAGCCAATTGTGGTTGTTCCATCAATTCTTTGAAAGAATACTGTTGTTTTAAATGATTATAATTAGGTAAAATTCTGCCTGCTTGACGCATAAACCATAGGGGAGGTCTATGAGTTTTTTCTCCACGGAGTGTTTGTAATAAAAGAGCATTTGAATCGGTCATGCATACAAGTTTTTAATATGGTTTAAAGCATTATAATGAGCTTCAATAGTTTTTTCAATATCAGCAAAAGAGTGTGCTATTGAAATAAATGCAGCTTCAAATTGTGATGGAGCAAGATATAGTCCATTGTCACGCGAAAATGTATAGAAAGCTGCATATTTGTTTGTATCACAAGTGCATACATCTTTGTATGTTGAAACGTGAGCAGCTTCGGTAAAAAACATAGTAAACATAGAGCCAACACGATTAATTACAGCAGGAATTCCGGTTTTTTGAATATTATAAGTAAATCCTTCTTCAACCATAGCAGCTTTTGTTTCTAATTCTTTATAAAATGTTTCATTTTGTTGAATTAGTGACAAAGTAACATACCCGGCAGTCATTGCTAAGGGGTTGCCGGATAATGTTCCTGCTTGGTATATAGGCCCCTTGGGTGAAAGGCAATCCATAATATTTTTTTTGCCGCCGTATGCACCAACAGGTAATCCACCTCCAATAATTTTTCCGAGTGTAGTAATATCGGGAACAATAGAATATAATTCCTGTGCTCCTCCTTTTGCTACACGAAAACCGGTCATTACTTCATCAAAAATGAGTAATGCACCATAAATATCACATATTTCACGTAATTGTTGTAAAAATTTAATTTCAGGTATTACAACACCCATATTGCCGGGAATAGGTTCAACTATAATAGCTGCAATTTGGTCGCCGTATGCTCTAAAAGCATTATGAACAGATTCAAAATTATTAAACTGAGCAAGAATGGTATCTTGAGCTGTAGACGCCGTTACTCC
>JAJUFK010000052.1 GCA_029266015.1 Bacteroidota bacterium | reverse complement strand
TGAAATAATGCAAATTTTGAGCATATCTGTATTCGATAAAACATCTATACGAGAATTACTCACAGAATTTCAAACTAATCAAAATGTCAAAGAACAAAGAAATTTATTTAGTGATTAAATATTAACGCATCAGCAGTGATAAAAAACAAGAAATTATACTTTCAAATGCCTATTTTTTTATGCGTACTATTTGCGAATGTTTTTTATTATATTTGCGGCTTAAGAAACAAATGCTGCTAAATGGAGTGCATATATTTGTATATACACAGTTGAATAGCAAATTTTTATACATTTTTATAAGAACTCATGAAGTATATTCGTAATTTTTGCATTATAGCACATATTGATCATGGTAAAAGTACATTAGCTGATAGGCTGCTTGAAGTAACCAATACCATATCAGAACGTGATGCACAAGAGCAAGTGCTCGATAATATGGATTTGGAACGTGAACGCGGTATTACCATAAAAAGTCATGCTATTCAAATGGATTATGTATATAAAGGCGAAACATATACATTGAATTTAATAGATACTCCGGGGCATGTTGATTTTTCGTATGAAGTTTCTCGTTCTATTGCAGCATGCGAAGGTGCTCTCCTTATTGTAGATGCAACCCAAGGTATTCAGGCTCAAACAATTTCAAATTTATATTTAGCTATTGAGCATGATTTGGAAATTATTCCGGTGCTTAATAAAATGGATTTACCTAGTGCTATGCCCGAAGAGGTAAAAGACCAAATAGTAGAATTGATTGGTTGTAAACGTGAAGATATTCTTGAAGCAAGTGGTAAAACCGGATTGGGAGTAGATAAAATATTAGAAACAATTGTTGAAAAAGTACCATCGCCAAAAGGTAGTCCCGATGCTCCGTTACAGGCATTGATTTTTGATTCGGTTTTTAATTCGTTTCGAGGAATTATTGCCTATTTTAAAGTAGTAAATGGTGTAATACGAAAAGGTGATAAAGTAAAATTTGTAAATACCAAAAAAGAATACGAGGCCGATGAGGTTGGTATTCTCAGATTGGATATGATTCCTCGTGATTTGGTAGGAACAGGAGATGTGGGGTATATTATTTCCGGTATTAAAACTTCAAAAGAAGTAAAGGTTGGTGACACTATAACACATACACTAAATCCTTGTGAAAAAGCAATTTCAGGTTTTGAAGATGTAAAACCGATGGTTTTTGCAGGTATTTATCCCATTGATACCGAAGATTATGAAGAATTGCGTGCTTCAATGGAAAAATTGCAATTAAATGATGCTTCATTAACCTATGAACCGGAATCTTCATTGGCTCTTGGTTTTGGATTTCGTTGTGGATTTCTTGGTTTGTTGCATATGGAAATTATTCAAGAACGCTTGGACAGAGAGTTTGATATGAGTGTAATTACAACTACTCCAAACGTGTCGTATGTATGTTATACGAAAAAACAAGAACGAATAGTTGTAAATAACCCCACCGATTTACCCGATCCTTCAAAAATTGATTATATAGAAGAACCGTATATTCATGCCCAAATTATTACAAATGCCGAATATATAGGGCCTATTATGAGTTTGTGTATAGGCAAACGTGGTATTTTAAAGAGTCAAACATATATGACCGGTAATAGGGTAGAAGTAACCTTTGAAATGCCTTTAGGTGAAATAGTTTTTGATTTTTATGATAAACTCAAAAGTATTTCAAAGGGATATGCATCGTTTGATTATCATGTAATTGGTTATAGAGAATCAAAATTAGCAAAACTCGATATTTTATTGAATGGTGAACCTGTAGATGCTCTTTCTGCTTTAATTCATACTAGTAATGCGTATGAATTTGGTAAAAAAATCTGTGAAAAATTAAAAGAGTTAATACCTCGACAACAGTTTGATGTTGCTATTCAAGCAGCAATAGGGAGTAAAGTTATTGCTCGTGAAACGGTAAAAGCTGTTCGTAAAGATGTTACTGCAAAATGTTATGGTGGTGATATTTCTCGTAAACGAAAATTACTTGAAAAACAGAAAAAAGGCAAAAAACGTATGAAGCAAGTTGGTAATGTAGAAGTGCCTCAAAAAGCATTTTTGGCAGTACTAAAACTGAATGATTAAAAACCTTTTTCAAACAATGAATATTTATCATTCTCTTAAAGATTTTTCTGCTACTAATGCTGTTGTAACTATAGGTATGTTCGATGGAGTGCATGTTGGCCATAGGGCATTGTTGCAACATGTAATGTTAGAAGCATCGGTAATTAACGGAGAATCTGTTGTTCTTACTTTTTGGCCGCATCCTCAAGTGTTTTTTGGTAAAACTCATGATTTTAAAATGTTATCAACCTTAGATGAAAAATTATCGTTACTGGCTGAAATAGGTATAGACCATTGTATAATTCTGCCATTTACGCATGAATTTTCTCAATATTCTGCTCATGATTATGTTGTTGAAATTTTACATAAAGGTATTGGAGCTTCAAAGGTAATTATAGGGTATGATCATAGATATGGTAAACACGGTCAAGGTGATTTTGTACTCATGAAGTCACTTGGTATTCAATTGGGATTTGATGTTCAAGAAATTCCGGCATTTACATTGGAACAGGTAAATATAAGTTCAACAAAAGTGAGGCACGCATTGCAAATAGGCGATGTACATAAAGCCGGCGAATATTTAAGCTATACGTATTCTATTGCAGGGACTGTTCAACAAGGGCGAAAAATTGGTCGCACTATAGGTATTCCAACAGCTAATGTGTTACCCGAATCAGAATATAAACTTATTCCGGCTATTGGTGTTTATGTTACTCGGGTGTTGTATAATAATGTTGTATATAAATCGGTAACAAGTGTAGGGCTTAATCCTACAATTGATGAACATAATACTAAACCCACTATTGAAGTTTATTTGCTTGATTTTGATAGTGATTTGTATAATCAATATATTCGAGTATATTTTGTTGAACGAATACGCGATGAACAAAAGTATGATTCATTGCAAGAACTTCAATCTGCTATTAAGCATGATATAGAAATAGCAAAAAGAATTTTGCAATAATTTATTTTCTTCCAAAATCTGCAGGAATTTCACCCCATTGTTGAGTGTCCCATTTTAAAATTTGGTTGTTATACGTATTGTGTGTAAGCCAATGTTCTGCTCTGTCAATAAGTTCAAAAATTTTTTCGTTGCGAGAAGTTTCATTTACTGTAGTTTTACAGAGTTTGTTTTTTATCCAACTCAAAGCAGTTACAGAATCTGTATAAATAGGTATGTTTGATTGAATTTTTTTTAAATAAGCTAAGCCATGAACAATTGCTAAAAATTCTCCAATATTATTTGTTCCATCTTGTAATGGTCCAATTCTAAAAAGTTCTTGTCCGGTTTTTACATATACACCTCTATACTCCATAGGTCCCGGGTTACCACTGCATGCGGCATCTACGGCTAAGCTGTCTTGAATTGGATATGCAGTAATTGTTCTTTGTTTTTTAGATAAATGTTGGTTGCGTATAGTTTGTGCTTGTTGATTTTCAAAAGCTTCTTTAGCTTCTTCATAAGTATCAAACGATTTATAAACAGCTCCTTTATAACCTTCTATCAATGGTTTGCATATATTCCACGATGTAAATATTCCTGTTTGGTGTCCTTTCCAAACAACATAATATTTTTTAGCCATGATGTACCTGTTTTTTTACAACATCTTCAAGTAAGGGTAAAAGCATGGAATGTGTTGGACAATCAATACCAAATGTTTTAGATTCGGATACTACATATTGTGTAAACACTTCTAATTCGGGTTGTTTGCCTGCATATATATCAAGTTGCATTGAAGTAGGAGTTTGTTCAGGAATTTTAAATGCTAATTCTATTGCAGAATCTATATCGTTTGTAGTAAGATGTGCTTTGTGTATTGTTGCAAGATTAACAATTTCTTGCATTAGCGATTGTGTTTGATTAAACAATTCCGGTTTACGTATAAGAACACCTATTGGTAAATTATAGAGAGAGGTCATTGTTGCAAATGGACATATAAACAAATATTTTCTCCATACTTCGGTGGTAATATCGGTCGATAATTCACTTTTAATAGATGCTTGTTGAAGTATTGAAAGTATCTGTGTGTCTATATCACGTATTTCTTTGTTAGAAGGTCCAAAATATACAAGTCCCGATCCTCCTTTTTGGGTTACTACCCCTGGAGCAGTAATAGCAGCACTAACGTATATACAACCATCGAGTATTCTATGATGTGGTAAAACTGTTTCAAGTCGTTTTGCATTATTTACACCATTCAGTAAACTTATACATACAGTATTTGCATGCATGTGGTTACTAAAACCACGAGCAGTTGATTCTAAATCTTTACTTTTTACGCAAAAAAACACAAGGTCAAATATATCATTTTCTAATGGAGTACTATAAATAGCATGTGGATGACTAATAAACGTTTGTTTTGCAATAAATGTTAAACCTTGTTTAGCAATTGTTTCACCATGAACACCTCGTTGTATAAATGTAATAGTATGTTCGTTGGTTTTTGTATAGTGTTTTGCTAAATAAGCTCCTATATATCCACCTATACCGCCAATTCCTATTACAGCTATATTCATAGTCTATTTTTATTTTTTCCAATTGTATTTAAATGCACAATTAGAATATTTAGAATTAGGTATTGAAATATACGTAGTTTCTTGTTTGTTGGCTATCCATTGAGCTATTGCTTTTTGTTTTTTCTCCTGCAAAGCCTTTTCTTTTATAGTTTGATAATCATCAAGCAGAGTTGCTTTATGTTCAGGAGTAATAGATATTAATTTAAAAATTTTATATACCTGCATACCTGTTTCATCATATGTAAGTATAGGTTCTGTAATTTGTCCGGGTTGTAAATTTTTAATAGTATGTAATATTGTTGGCTCTATCATTTGCACTTCAAATTTTGATGAGTTTGTATATGGGTTTATATATTTACCACCATTATATTTAGTTTTTTCATCAGATGAATAGAGCAAAGCAGCTCGTTCAAATTTGAGAGTATCGCGTAACAATGCATAAACACTATCTGCTTTTTTGCCGGTATTTTGAATGGTTGCCATGCTTGGTTTTGGGCGTAGTAAGATATGTTTTAGTTTTACTTTTTCACCTTTCAATTCTATCATTTGAATAATATGATATCCATAATTGGTTTTTACAATTCTCGAAATTTCACCTTCTTTAAGTCTAAAAGCTGCAGCTGCAAATTCAGGAACTAATTCGCCACGTGAAACATAGTCGCCAAGTAATCCTCCCATTTTAGCACTTTCAGTATCGTCGCTATATAAAACTGCTAATTTTGAGAAATTTTCACCTTTTATAGCTCGTTGTCTTATTTCTTCCAGTTTCTTTTTAATTTCTGCTTCTTCGGTATCTGTTAGTGTAGGTTTTATAACTATTTGAGCATATTCGTATTGTAGTGGTATGGTTGGAATACTATCCGGATTAAGTCCTAAAAAATATTTTCTAATTTCATTAGGAGAAACTTCAATTTTACCGGTTAAAGAACTTTGAACACGTTGAGCTAAAATTTGTTCTTTGATAAGTGGACGCCATTCTGTTTTTATTTCGAGTTCTGTTTTACCGTAAAATGTTTCTAATTTTTGTAAACTACCTGCTTCGCCAATAAACATTTCAATTCTTCTATTAATCTCAGCATCAATTTCACTGTCAGACACTTGTATACTATCTAATTTAGATTGGTGAACAAGTAGCTTTTGAAAAAGCATATCTTCAAAAATTTTGCAAGGTTTTATGTCATTGTCTTTTGCTCCAAATTGTTTCATTTGAATAGCCTGATTATCAATATCAGATTGCTTTATCATTTCATCGCCAATCACTGCAATTATTTGATCTAAAACTATTGGTGATTGAGCTTGTGTTGTAATGCTTAAACATACAACAACAATACTCTGTAAAATGGTTAAAAATTTCATGAAGTTTCTTTAATAATACGTTTGAAAATATTGTTTGTGTAACGCATCTTGATATAGTTTATTTCTCATTGATTTGAGTAATTCTATTTTGCGTTTGTGTAATAAAATAGTGGCAATTTCTTCATATGCCATTTCTTTTGGTTTGGGATTCCCTGCCTTCACATATTCTGTAATTTTAATACAGTATGCATATTGAGAATCTTCTATAATGATACCTTTTGAGTCAAATATATTTGCATTTGAAATAAGTTCTACCGGAACTTCTTGTTTGAGCTGTTCAAGCACAACCCAGTCTTTCGCTAAATAAAATTTCTGTGAATTTTCGTAAACAAAATCTTTAAATATATCAAATTCATCTACGTCTTTACTATAAAAATACTTTTTGATTTTCGTGGTTAGCTTTTGTTTAGGAATTACTGCAAAAATTGGTTTAACCACATCTACATTCAGTATGTATTCTTGTTTATGGTTTGAATAATATTCGTCTATTTGGTTTTGAGGTATTATAGTATCTAATTTTTGGTTTGAAAATAATTGTTCATATGCCGTGATATACAATTGTTCTCTAAATCTTGCAACTTGTCCTTCAATTGTACCATCTTTATCGTGAATATTTGATATAGCTTTTTCATATAATAATTTATTTCGCACCCATGCATCGGTATAGTTTTTAATAAAAGCAATACTATCTTGTGATGAAATATTTTTTGGTAAACTTTCTAATACTTCTTTTTTATATAGAGTAAATTCTCCAACTTCGGATAGCAATAGCGTATCATCGGTGTTTTTATTTTTATTGCACGATACAATAAGTATTAGAATTAAAAAACCTTTAAATAATTTTTTCATTCGGTTGGGTTTTTTGAAAGAATTATATTAAAATAAGTATCATTAAGAGTATATGTATATTTTTTTCGAAGATTTTGAATCCATTGTTCTTCTAAATAATTTTGATAATCAGAAATTACAGCGTTTTTACACGATTCAAAAGTCATAGGTTTTATAGGTATTATATCTTTGATTACAAGTATTTTTTTGCCGGAATTTATATGATATGAACCTTTTTTCCATTCCAAACTGTCAATAAAATTATTGTCGCCTTTATAATATTCTGCTGAATCAAGCAAAACATTGTCCATGGCTTTTTTATTGATAGTTTTAACTATATATTGGTCATTATATTTTTGAACCTGTTGTTTTTCTATAAGAGGAATTATTTTTTTTATAATTTTTTCATTTTTACAAATAAAATAAGTTACACGAACTCCTTCTTTTTGCAAATAATCATTAGTATGATTGGTATACCATGTATAAACCCCAATAGTATCAAAATTTGCTTTTTGGAACACTTCATTGTTTAGTAATTCATATATAATCATACCATCATGGTATTCTTGCATTATGCGAGCAAATTCCTGATTTCGGGTATGAAGTGTTTGAATAGCATGTTGTTCAAGCATTTTATTTACATATTCATTTAATCTATATCGAACCAATACTTCTTTTTCGCCAATGTTTTTAGTTTTTTGGTATTCAACTAAATAATCGGCAAAATCCGTATAGCGATATTGTTCTGAACCAATAGTAAATAATACTTTATTATTGGTAAATGTAGGTTTTGTCCATTTAGAAAGTAAAATTGAATTATCAACTAATGTAATAAATTCGGCTACATTATTACTTATTTCCTTATAAGGTGCTATTTTTTTATATTGAGCATAAAAAACATCTTTTACAATATTTTTTCTACTATCATCTTTTTTGAAATTTTTGTTAATAGTTTTTACATATGAATGTATATCACCTAATTCTGCTTTGTCGGTAAGTTTTGCTATTACAATACCGTAGTCAAAATTCAAAGGTTTAGTAATGTCACCAATATTGGTAAGAGCAAATAAAGCTTCTTTTAGTTGAGGTTCATACCGTGTAGAATTATCGAGCCAGCCAATATCACCTTTTGAAGATGCTAATTTTTGATTAGAATTATATATATCACTTAATGTTTCAAATGATTCACCGGCCATTAATCTATTGTATACAGTATCAGCGATTAATCCTGCTTTTGCTATAGAATCGGCATGTTTTGAGTCGTGATAAATTATAATAAGAGATGCTTTTACTTGACCTTTAGTAGGTCTGATATCATGTATTTTGGTTATATAATATCCTTGATCGGTACATACCGGACCTATTAAATCTCCTTTTTTTGCAGCATACACGGCATTTTCATATGGTAAGGGCAGAAGCATTGAGGTAATATATCCCATATCTCCGCCTTTGTCTTTTGTAAATGTATCATCGGAATATAATTGAGCATATTTAGCAAAATCAGCTCCCGATAATAATTCTTTTTTGAGTTTAAGAGCTTTTTGATATGCTGTTAAAGTATCTTTAGGATTGCCAAATTTATTTGCACGAACAAAAATATGTGAGATATGATAATCGGTAAACAATCGTTCATATGCTTGAACTTTTGCTAAGTGCTCTAACGTGTCATTAAATAAATAAGGTTTTGCAGTTGATTTAATATATGAATAAAACTCATCTTTAAATTTTTGTGTTGTATCAAGTTTTTGTCGTTCGGCATCAATTATTTTCATTTTATAATCAATAAATAATTGCATTGATTCATCTATACCAACTTTAAGCGATGAATCCAGATAAGAATTATATTTATTATAAAACCAAACAAATTCATCGGTTGTTATTTTTGCAGTATCAACAGTAAGTAATATTTTATTTTTTATTGAATCAGGTATTTGAATATGTTGTGCATATAAAAAATGCGATGCAAACTGTAAAGCAAGAAATAAAAAAATAGTGTGTTTATTCATATTAAATACAATAATTAAAATAGCATAAAACAATTATTCTCTACTATAATTAGGAGCTTCACGAGTAATAGTAACATCATGGGGATGACTTTCTGTATGTCCTGCATTTGTAATTTTTACAAATTTTGCTTTATGTAATTCTTGTATATTACGAGCACCGCAATATCCCATTCCTGCTCGCAATCCACCTATAAGTTGGTAAACAGTTTCTGCCAAAGTTCCTTTGTATGGTACTCGTGCAGCAATACCTTCGGGAACTAATTTTTTAATGTCATCTTCCACATCTTGAAAATATCTGTCTTTAGATCCTTCTTGCATAGCTTCTACAGACCCCATACCTCTGTATGTCTTGAATTTTCTGCCTTGAAAAATAATAGTTTCACCCGGAGATTCTTCTAATCCGGCAAATAATGAACCTGCCATTATAGAACTTGCTCCTGCGGCTAAAGCTTTTACTATATCTCCCGAATAACGAATACCGCCGTCTGCTATTACAGGAACATCAGTTTTTTCTAATGCTTTTGATACTGCAAAAATTGCCGATAATTGAGGAACTCCAACTCCGGCTATTACTCTGGTAGTACAAATAGAACCGGGACCTATTCCTACTTTTACAGCGTCAGCACCTGCTTCTATCAATGCTAAAGCTGCCTCGGGAGTTGCAATATTTCCTGCTACAAAATCTATATGAGGATATAGTTGTTTAGCTTTGCGTAGTGTTTCTATTACCCCGCGTGAATGACCATGTGCTGTATCTATTACTACCACATCAACATCGGCAAGCACAAGAGCTTCAAGTCGTTGAAACGTATCGGCTGATACGCCTATTGATGCTCCTACTCGGAGTCTGCCTTTTTTGTCTTTACAAGCTCTTGGGTTATCTTTTGCTTTAAATATATCTTTATAAGTAAGTAATCCAACTAATATATTATTATCATCAACTACCGGCAGTTTTTCAATTTTGTATGTTTGCAGAATATCTCCGGCTTTTGATACGTCATCACTTTGTTTTATAGTAATCAGATTGTCTTTTGTCATAATATCTGATATGCTTCGTTGCATATTAGATTCAAACCGTAAATCACGATTGGTTACAATACCCAATAATTTTTTATTAGTATCAACTACCGGTATACCTCCAATTTTAAATTCTGTCATTAAATCTAATGCATTTTGTGCTGTAGCATCAGGCAATATTGTTATTGGGTCGTAAATCATACCATTTTCAGAACGTTTTACGCGTTTTACTTCACGTGCTTGTTGTTCTATACTCATGTTTTTATGAATTATTCCTATACCGCCTTGTCGTGCAAGAGCTATAGCCAGTCGCGAATCGGTAATGGTATCCATAGCTGCAGATACAATAGGACTGTTTAATATAATATTCTTCGATAATTTTGAAGTTACATCTACTTCGCGAGGCAACACCTCCGAATACGCAGGAACAAGTAACACATCATCAAATGTTAACCCTTCCGATACTATTCTTTCTGATTCAAATGACATACTGCTTTTGTTAAATTATAATTGCACAAAAGTAGTTAAATTTTTCTTTCAAAACGCGTAAAATATTGTAATCTTTCCGTAGATAGGTATAAATTTAATGATAGTTAACCCCAAAAAATCTTACCATGTTTGATATAAACGTTGTTTCCTTTTTAATTCTAATTCTTCTTTGCGTTTTGCTATAAGAATTTGTGCAAATTTTTCTTGAAAGTTATCAATTGGAGAGGGTGCATTTTGTAATTCAATTTTGCCTTGTTTGTCTATAAGCATATACGATGGAGTTGCTTTAAATTTGTAATAATCTTTAATTTCGGGATGGTCGCCGGCATATAAAAATATCCATTTGTATTGAGGATTTTTTCGTTTAAAATTTCTAAATGTTTCAAAATCTTTCTCATAACAGAGCGTTACAATTTGGAGTTCTCGTTTTGTTTTTTCGTTCATTTTTTGCATTACTTTGTAATCTTGAATACATGCATAGTTTTCGGAACGACAAAAATTTAAGTACACATATTTCCCTGCAAATTGACTTAATGAATATGCTACACTGTCTTGGTTATACAATACAAAATCCGGAGCAAGATCTCCCTGGGCTAAAACAGTTCTTTTTTTCTTAATATTTTGAGCAATAAGGGCATGTTCGGGGACTTTAGTCATAAGTATTAATGAGTCTAAAGTTTGTATAACGGGAGCTCGCGGAAATATATCAGGATCTTTAAAGCAATCATCTAAACATTGTAGTAAAAATAATTCTTTGAGAGTATCATTTCTAAATGGTATATATTTTTCCATAGCTTCTTTAAACATAGTTGGACTTTTGCCATATATTATTGCAACTTTTATATCTTTACCCATATCTTTCATATGGTTATTGTTTATGTAGTTTTTCCACATATTTTGGAAAAAATTTATATATGCAGGATTGTAATAATAGAACGGTTTATTTAAATAATGACGACGAGTCATAGCCATTCTATCTCGTTGGTACGCCATAAACCGTAAATTATAAATTTGATAATTTTTGTAAGCATTAAAAAATGTATCAACTTCATGTGCATCAAAAGCGCTGTCTATTTGTTGTTCTAACACATCAACTATACGTTTATCGCGAAGCGAATAAATATATTGAAAGTTCATACTTACAAATGATTCATAAATAGCGTTAAACGAAAGAATAAGCATGTTGATTTCGTGAGGATCAAGATTGTTTTTAACTCCAAAACTTAAATCTTGGGGAACAAAATATGGATTTAATTCTTCGGTAAGTGTTTTTTCTTCAAATGGAGGCATTGCAAGTTCATAGGTCATTCCCGGTTCGGCAAACAAAAAAACTTTGTAAATACCTAAGTACATAAATATTTCTTGTGTTGTATTATTGGGAAATGAGAATGTGAAACACCCTAAACTATCAACATTGAATGAACCTACTTTTTCTTCTATTTTGGTAAAATAATCGGAATATTTATATACATTAATATGCATATTTGCATATTCTCTATCGCAAGCAAATATTGTTGTTGTATCTTGTGAAAATGAGTATAAGAAAGAAATAAAAGTAAATAATACAAAACTAAAAAACTTCATAATCATCAATCAATGTTCCCCGGAATATATTTAGAAATATCAGCTCCATAACGAATAAGTTCTCGAACTATTGTAGATGAAACATGTCCATATTCGGGAGGAGTAACTAAAAACACTGTTTCAATATTTGGCGAAAGTTGTCTATTCATTTGTGCTATAGATTTTTCAAACTGAAAATCGGTTGTATTTCGTAGTCCTCGTAATATAAACATTGCATTTTTGAGTTTACAAAAATCAATAGTCAACGATGTATATGTTTCAACTTGTATTTTTGGATTGTTTGTATAAATTGAAAGAATATGGTTTATTCTTTTTTCAATAGGAAAAAAATCTTTTTTTTCAGAATTTACCCCTATTGCAACTATTATTGTGTCAAATAAAGGTAAAGCCATGTCT
>JAJUFK010000400.1 GCA_029266015.1 Bacteroidota bacterium | reverse complement strand
TTCATACGATGTATATGCCGATAATGCCCATTTTATGCTTGCCGAATATTATGATTATATAGCAAAACAACCTGATAAAGCTCAATTACACTATAAAACATTAGTAACCGAATATCCTAGTAGTTATTTTAGTATTCAGGCACGAAAAAGATATAGAGAAATTCAAAAATTATAAAATTGTAAAAATAAGTATCAACAGATATAAATACTAAAAAAAGCATATTTTTGCACTATAAATTCTATTTGAAAATAAATTGTACCGAGCGTACAAAATTATAATATGCGTATGAGGAATAGTATAATTATTAGTATATGGGTTATTTGTATAAGTTTTTTTAGTAATACTATATATTCTCAAAATCAATTAATTGCAAAATCGCAAGTAATTGAAAATATTGATGCAAAAAAATATTATATACATACAGTACAAGCAAAAGAAACTGCGTTTGCTATTTCTCGTGCGTATGGTATTAGTTATTCAGAATTACTTCAACATAATCCCGGAATTGAAACAGGTTTATCAATAGGACAAACATTGAAAATTCCATATACAGAACAAGAACAAAAAAATAATGAAGTTCCTATATCTCAATCAAAAGAAGTAATTTCAGTTAATAATCAGGATTTTATTGTTCATATAGTTGAACAAGGGCAAACAGTTTATTCTATTGCTCGAATGTATGATATAGCCCCAGTCAAAATTCTTGAAACAAATCCTGACTATACTGAAAATTTGCCGATTGGAGTTAAATTAATAATACCAAAAATAAAACAAACGCAACCTGTGAAGCAAGAATCAATTGCAGAGCAAAGTAAGGTAAATGATAAAAAAGATACGCCACAAGTAAGTGAAAAAAGTAAAGAAACATCTGTTGTCTCAGATAAAAAGATAGATAACAATATATCGGCAAAACAAGAGCAAGTTCGCGAAGTGGTAAAAGAAGTTTCACAAAAAAAACAGTCAGTTCGTATAGTTCTTATGTTGCCATTTATGTTAGATATAAACTCTAAAGAATATACTGAGGTAGAAATTATTAATAAACAAATACAAATTCATGCTTCAACGTTTCCTTTTATTGAGTATTATGAAGGAGTATTATTAGCAGTTGATTCTTTACGTAAAAAGGGTATTTCTGTGCAATTAGAAGTATTTGATTCGAGTAAAGACTCAATATATATACAAGAAATATTATCAAAAATAAATACAAATAATTTAGATTTAATAATTGGTCCGGTTTTTCCTGTTGCTTTTTCTATAGCGTCTGAATTTGCCAAAAAACATAAAATCCCAATTGTTTCACCATTATCAAGTGAAGATATTGCTCTAAAAACGAATCCGTATGTGATACAAGTGAATAGCCCACAACGATATAGATTTAAAGAAATTGCAAAATTTGCTTCGGAGTATAAACAGTGTAATGTAATATTTGTATATAATTCTATTGAATTAGAACAGGCTCAAGTTCAAGAATGTAAGCGTATTTTTAGTGTATATTATCCCGATTCTATTAAAAAGAATTCAATTACATTTAAAGAAGTATATTTCCCTAAAATGGGGCTTGACGGAGTAGAAAAATCATTAAATAATTCA
>JAJUFK010000328.1 GCA_029266015.1 Bacteroidota bacterium | reverse complement strand
CATCAATATATTCTCCTTGTACAATTATTTGTTTTTGCTCATCATATTGAATACTTATACCATTTTTTTTACCACCAGCATAATTTTCTTCTTTTTGTAAAACACCGGTTTCAGAATACCATTTCCATATACCTGAAATTTTATTTTTTACATAACTTCCTTCTTGTTTTAATGTACCCGACGGATAATAAAATTTCCACAAACCTGTTTTTTCATTATTCAAAAAAGAACCTTCTGATTCTTTGGTACCATCAGGATAATAAAAAATCCAAGTACCTTGTTTTTTTCCATTTTCTAAGGTAATTCCTTTTCCTAAAACAGTACCTTGTGAATCATACAATAATCCTGAAATTATTTCTCCTTTTTCGTTATACATTCTATGAATTCCTATAGGTACAATATCTTTATATGTTCCTTTATATTTTAAAATTGAATCATTATACCACTCTCGTTTTTCAAACGGTTCTTCAAAATCATCCATTATTTGACTGGCATATACTAAACTATCGGCATTATAATTACCAACTTGTAATAGTTCTTGTCGTGAATTAAACAATTTATACAATCCTTGTAATTTACCGTTTGAATAATTTGCTTCTGTTTTAATATTACCATTCGGATAAAATTCCATCCAAGTACCTTGTTTTTTCCCTTGTACATCTCTTCTATTAATAGATTGCTTTGATATAATATCATTATTTTTATACACTACAATAGCAGAAATTTCACCGCTATCATCATATTCAAAACTTTGACCTTGTTTTACATTATTCTCATATGGAACTATTTTTTGAAGTTTTCCTTTTAAATAATAATACGCTTTACCTTGCTTATTATCATTTACATACATAGTAATAGAACTTAAAAATACAGTATCATTTTCTACAATATATTCTTTAAATTCTCCATTTTTTTTTCCTTCAAAATATGATATTTCCGATTGTATAAAACCTTGTTCCGAATAAAACTTCCAAATACTATCCAATTCAAAATTAGTACGTTTTCCTTCTGATTTTACTATTCCCGATGGATAATAATTTTTCCAATATCCATCAGGTTTATCATTACGCATATATCCTTGCGCCGAAATAGTACTATCGGAATAATAGTACGTCACTAATTCTTGCGAATACGAATAGCAATAAAATAATACAAAAAAATTAAAAATTAAAAATTTAGAATTCATAATTGTTTACAGTCCGTGTTGTTTCGAAATTTCTAACATACGTATAATTGGTTTTTTTGCTTGTTCTATAATTTCATCAGGTAAAATTATTTCGGGTAATTCATATTGTAACGTATTATATAATTTTTCTAAGGTAATCAATTTCATAAATTCACAATCGTTGCATGCACAGGTTGAATCATTTGGTGGAGCAGGGATAAATGTTTTTGAAGGACTTGCTTCACGCATTTTAAACAAAATTCCTGATTCGGTAACAACTATAAATTCATTAGCTGAATCTTTTTTCGAATATTCAAGCATATTTGATGTAGAACCAATATAATCACTTATCATTAAAACAGCTTGTGTACATTCCGGATGAGCTAAAATTTTAGCATTGGGATATTCTTGTTTGAGTTGTAAAATTTTTTCTAACGAAAATTTTTCGTGTACCGTACATGCTCCATCCCATATAAGCATTTCTCTATTAAGTTTTTGCGATATATAACGACCTAAATTTCTATCGGGTCCAAATATAATTTTTTGACTTTTTGGAAATGAATTTACAATTTGCTCTGCATTTGATGACGTACACACCACATCAGTTAACGTTTTAATAGCCGCTGTTGTATTAACATACGAAATTACTATATGGTCAGGGTGAGCATCTTTAAATGCCTTAAAATCATCGTATGGACACGAATCGGCTAATGAACACCCTGCGTTTATATCAGGAATAAGAACTTTTTTATGTGGTGCTAAAATTTTTGCTGTTTCTGCCATAAAATGTACACCTGCCAAAACAATAATATCGGCAGTATTATTTTCGGCAATTTGAGCTAATTTTAAACTATCACCAATATAATCAGCAATTTCTTGAATTTCATCGGTTTGATAAAAGTGTGCACAAATAATAGCATTCTTTTCTTTTTTAATGCGAAGAATTTCTTCTTTGAGATTTATATTTGAATCAGGTTTTTCATTTATAAATCCAAATTCATTAATCATTTCATTATAAATCATAATATATATTAATTTAATTTTAAAAAATATGATGTTAATGATGTACTGTGAATAGGTTCATATTTTTTATACAAAAGTATTGTTTTTATCATAAAAACAGTTTGCTAATACGTTATAAACATGCTATAAAAATATAAAATAGTTAGAATGAATGAGTTTTACAATTTATTAACAAACGTAGGAATGAATTATAAACACTACAATGTTGGTAATTTTACACAATACTAACTGTGAATTTATATGTTAACAAATTCTAAAGAAAAATGAAAACTATATTTGGATGGTACAAAAAAAAATCTAATGCAAACAACAATTGAAACCACCAAATTTTTTAGACGAATTCTATCGTAAATCTATACACAAAAAAATAGGTATTATTAACAATTTATGAGATTTGTTAATGAATTGTAAATCAAATATTAGTAAAAACAAAAAAATGTAAATACTAAATTAATAATGAGACCCGTTGTGCATTTATAAAAAAAGTAATAAAAGTTGTT
>JAJUFK010000257.1 GCA_029266015.1 Bacteroidota bacterium | reverse complement strand
AATAAGTGAATTGTGTTTATTTGCAATACTTATTATTGAATATTCAATTATACTTTTATCATTGTAAATACCTACGCATTTATAATAGATGTAGTCTGACAAGTAATGTGTATAGTCATAATATGCAAATGATTGTTGATTTAAAACATCTATTTCTGCGAGTTGTGTAAATTGTATTCCATTGGTTGAAGAATAGATTTGTATATGTTCTAAATCGAAGGATTTATGTATATTCCCTTGTATAACAATGTTTTGAGAGTTTTGTAAAACAGTATATTCTATAGTGTGAATATTTAAAAAAAATGCATTGCTTGTAATTGCAAAAGGCGAAAATGCAGATGTAGTAGCTTGTATTGCATAAATATTAGTTGTAATTTGTTGAGCTTCATTGTAATCTGAGAGTGCATGCCATTGCGTGCCATTGTGGTGCATTATACTGCAAAAATTTCTATTGAATGCCGGCATTTCGCTGCTGCTGTGCCAATATAGACTTATAGATGCTTGTGTACTTGCAGATTGTATATGATAAGTAGTATTCACTATCCCACTGTACAACAAATTACTTGAATGCATCCCAGGAAATTCTAGTACTTGTTTTTCTAAAGCATGAATGGTAAATGAATTATTTAGACTATCGAGTTCTTGTATGCGTATTCCCGCACAAGCTTCAATACGAGATGATGTAAATAATGGAATAAAAACGTTTTTTTGAAATGGTATTTGGTTTATAATTATACTTCCTGACATAAGAATAAAGCCTCTGTCAAAGTTGTCAATTCCTAAAATTGTAGTATCACTTATAGATTCAAAGGTTATAGTGTAACCATTGCAGTTTATAAAACATGGTTTTGTAAATTGTATTTGGTATATTGACTCTATATGTTGTTGCAGTAGTAAGGAATTTTTGTTGCACGCAGCTTTGAGAATATAAAATTTACTGCATCGTACATCTTGATTTCCTCCACGTGTGTAGCTAACGATATTGCCATAGGCATCAGCTATAATTGTTGGTGATGAAGGGCTTTGTATACTAAGGTTTGCATAATTAGTTTGTATAAGCGTACCGTTTCCTCCAAAATCTGATATAACTTCTAAAGTATTGTTATTATAGTATAATCCGTCGATTAGTAAACGTGGTGTTTTTAGAGTGCCTGATATATGTTTATTTTTGCCAAGTAATTGAAATACACCATTTGTTCCATTATTACATGTTCCATAATTTTCTAAATTTCCCCAAATACGAATTCTATCGTTGCCGGAGTTTTTAAACATGCCGGCAGTAAATACTGTAAATGAACCATATATAGTTTTAACACCTTTTTTGTCGGTAATATTGAGTGTGCCTCGTATATTACAATTCCCTTGTAATTCAATACATGCACTTTCTATTGTGGATTCGGTATTTGAAGGGATTTCAATATTCCCTTGAACAGCAAATGTGCCAAAGTAGTCGTCGTGCCTTGTACAATAAGCGTTATCAAGTATTAAATTGTTACGTATTGTTATGAAAGGAAAGGCTACTGTTTGTATGGTAGCATTCTGTATTACAACCGAAGAGTTGCAGGTATATGTTTCTCCTATTGATATGTGTACTGTGCAATTTGTGATAAATAGAGTATCTATAAATGTTTTATCTCCCGCAATGGAATTAAATTCTACTGAAGTTTGAATATAGGTTTTTCCTAACACATATAACCCTAATTGACTTATTTTGCAAGGTTTATTTTGAAAGTATAGATTTTTATGAATAGTAAGTTGTGTAGTTCCGTTGCCTTGTAACACAAATCCGTAAATATACGCATCGGAAGCTATAGTAAATAATTTGGAATAATCTTGTATAATAGTGCCATACAGGTGTATAGTATTACATGCTACAGTTCCTATATTACTTTGTATAGAAAGAGTTCCCCATACACATAAATCTTGTTCAATTTTGATATTTTTAGATGTAATAGTAAGTATGCTTGTAGAATCAATTATAAGATTTTGTATAGAAAATTCTTCAATTGGTTTGTTACAAATGACCGATGCATTGTTACAAATTGTAACAGTAAGTGCCGAAGTGTTTTTGCCTGGATAATCAAGTGCAGAAATCCACGTTGTGCCGTTAAATTGTTGCCAAACGGAAATATTGTCCCATGTATATTCACCTTCTAGACATGTTCTGTAATCGCCTACGTTTTGCCCATTTGTAATACAATATATACATAGTACACAGATGCATACAATTATTTTTTTCATAATTTTTTTATGTTGCGGTGTACAATTATGTGGTAATTGTACAGATTAATATAGTTTCAAAAATATGAAAAAAATAATAAAAAATACATTGATTCAAAAATAAATAAAAAAAAAGGCTGTAGTTACACAACTATAGCCTTACAATATTTTTCGAAAAAAGGTATTAATTACCCCATACAATTCCCGTCTTTATCAAACCATTCGCTGGTAGCAAAATGGAACCCTGCTTCACGAAGAGCATTTTCATCACTATCGGCACCATGAACGGCATTTTCACCTAATGAAGTAGCGTATAATTTACGTATAGTTCCGGGTTCAGCCTTAGCCGGATCTGTAGCACCTATAAGTTTACGAAAATCTTCTACTGCGTTTGTTTTTTCTAAAACTGCTGCTACTATTGGTCCCGAAGTCATAAATTCAACTAATTCACCATAGAAAGGACGTTCTTTATGAATATCATAAAATTTACCTGCTTTAGCTGCACTCATTCGAGTAAATTTCATTGCTACAATTCTAAAACCTGCATCGGTTATCATTTTGAGTATTGAACCTATGTGTCCATTTTTAACCGCATCGGGTTTAATCATTGTAAAGGTAATATTTCCTGCCATAAATCTATATTTTTATATTAATTAAAGAATAGGGCTAATTTACAATTTTTTTGTAATTGATAATTATTTGTATCAGTATATTTTTTAATAAAATTGTAATTACCTTTTTATTTGTTTAATACGTTCCACCGTCATTTCGGTAAATGAGCTAATACATTCATCTGCCAAAGTAAGATGTTCTTTACTTCCTACGCCAATACAATACATGCCTGCAGATTTTGCCGCTTGCACTCCGCTTAATGCATCTTCAAAAACAACACATGCAGAAGTCGCTATGCCTAATTGTTGTGCACCTTTCAAAAAAACTTCAGGATTAGGTTTGGCTTTTTCAATTGTATTACCGTCTACTATTGCATCAAAATAGTGTGCTATTTGCATTTTTTCTAATAAAAGAGGAGCATTTTTACTGGCAGACCCTATAGCCATTTTAAATCCATTGGCTTGTAAATCGGTTAAAAATTCAATGACTCCCGGAAAAACATCTTGTGGACTTATATGTTCTATATATTCCAAAAACCATTGATTTTTTTGAGCAGCAAGTTGTTCTTTTTCTATTTGTGTTTTTTTTACATTACCGTGTGCTAAAATCAAATCAATACAAAAGGCACGACTAACACCTTTTAATTGTTCATTAAAATGCTCGTCAATAGAAATTCCTATACTATCTGCGAGTCGTTTCCATGCCTTATAATGATAAATTTCGGTACTTACCAAAACCCCATCCATGTCAAATATACATGCTTCAATGTGTGCCATAATCTAATATTTTTTGCAAATGTATATATAAATGCTGTTTCTATTTGTATAGCAGTAATAATTATATATAAACTAATATATTGTTTTAACTCAGGTTATACTATGTTTTATATACTGTGATATCTTATTGTT
>JAJUFK010000156.1 GCA_029266015.1 Bacteroidota bacterium | reverse complement strand
CGTGGTGGAAAACATGGTGGTTCAAAATTCTGTTGTTACTTTTTATTACTGCAATATTGTATGGCATTTATTATATTCGAATATATACACTCAAATCACAAAAAGAAAAACTTGAAGCAGAGGTAAAACGTCAGACTCAGTCTATTATAGAACAAAAAAAATATATAGAAGAACAAAATGTAGAATTGCAACAAGCTAATGATACTAAAAATTATTTGTTTTCTATTGTTGCTCATGATTTGCGTAATTCTTTTACTTCGTTACATGGATTTTCTGAATTATTGCATGAGGAATACGAAACAATTCAAGAAAAAGAAAAAAGAAATTATATTGCTCTTATTACCCAATCGGCAACGGTAATTTATAATTTACTTGAAAATTTATTAAGTTGGTCGCGAAGTCAGACACGTTCTATACAATGCAATCCGGAGATGTGTCAATTATATATGTTGGCAGACCGTGTAGTTGAATTGTATGCATTAGCGGCTCAGGAAAAACAAATACAATTATGTAATACGATACCAAAGGATTTGTATGTATTTGTTGATAAAGAAATGCTAATTACAGCAATGAGAAATATTTGCAACAATGCAATAAAATTTACACCTAATAATGGCAAAGTTTGTTTTGAAGCAGTTGAAACACCTATGTATATTACTGTTACTATTTCTGATAATGGAGCCGGTATTTCACCTGAAGAAATGCAAACTCTTTTTACAATAAAACCTTCACAATCATATAAACGCAAAAATAATCAAGGTTCAGGATTAGGACTTATAGTAAGTAAAGAATTTATTGAAAAAAATAATGGAACTATTTGCGTAACATCGCAAATAGGTGTAGGCAGTACGTTTCATATTCAGTTACCCAAACAGGGGTAATAATTTATGTTTTGAAATACCATACACTATAGCCATGCAAATATATGATACTATAAAAAATGCTGCCGATATAGATGTGGCAAATACAAGCATGCCATATATATATCCAATTTTGAAATGAAGTACAATCCATGCATTTATATCAAATTCCCATACTACAGCTACTATATTAACTACTGTAAGTAAACCCAATATAACAAGAAAGCCTTTCAACATAGTTTTAATATCGGGTGGGCTTAGTTGCATATGTGAAGCAATAGAAAATGCAATATATACAATAACCCAAAATTGCCAGGAATTGATGTGTTGTTTTGTAAGAATTACAGAAAACATGTGCCATACCAACGTAACTATTTGTTGTAACGATTCTATGATAGTATTGTATGAAATGTAAATATTTCCATATGTATTAAACACCGTTGCTATTTCATGAGAAAGCGGAAATCCAACATAAAACAGTATAAATAAAATTGAAGCACCCAACAATATAGGACCACAGCCTATAAAAAAGTTGCCAACAGTATGATACAGATTTTTCTTGTCGTAAGAATGTGTTATATACCCAAGTGTTCCATCGGCTTTGTCAGGTTTAAAGAGTTTCATGTCTTGTATAGTATGTCCAAATAACACACAAAATAATGCATGTCCTAATTCATGCACAGGTGTTCCAATCCAGCCGGTAATAAATATATCAATTTGGGGATACCCGGATGTAACAAATACCTTGCGTGTGCTACGAGAAAAAAAATAGAGTAATAAACCTAGAATAAAGAAAATACCGAATACTATCCAAATTTGTAATAAGGTAGTTGTAAGCAGTTCTTTTAGTATATGCCAAAGATAATCCATAGTAATACATAAAAAAAAAGGTGTTTTATTGTAAAACACCTTTTTGCATTTTTTTAATACTCATCTTCATTAAAGAAGAAATCGTCTTTACTCGGATAATCCGGCCATATATCTTCAATACTCTCGTATACTTCACCTTCGTCTTCAATTTCTTGTAAGTTTTCAATAACTTCAAGAGGGGCACCCGAACGAATAGCAAAATCTATTAACTCATCTTTAGTTGCCGGCCATGGAGCATCTTCTAATTTTGAAGCAAGTTCTAATGTCCAATACATAGGTTTCCAATTTTTAGTGAATTTCTGCGAAAATATATAAAAAAATACTAATTTACAACAGAGGATTCCATGTTATTTCTTGTTTGTTAACATCTTTTAAAAACTTTCGGGCCAAAACAAACAAAAAATCAGATAAACGATTGATATATATGATAACAGTTTCTTCTATGTGTGTAGATTCCGATAATTTTACAATAAGTCGTTCAGCTCTTCTGCATACTGTTCTGCATACGTGTGTTTGCGATGATACAATATCTCCGGCAGGTAAAATAAAATGTGTAAGTTTGGGTAATTCTTCGGTATATGTATCAATAGTTTTTTCAAGTAATTCAATGTGCTGTGTTGATAAAATCGGCGTTGTGCGTTCATGAGGTTTTTCATTGGCCAAATATGAACCTATAGTAAACAATGTGTGTTGAATGTGAGCTAATATTTCACATACAGCATTATTATTACAAAGGTCACGTACAACACCTATATGCGAATTTAATTCGTCTATAGTGCCATAACACTCAAGCCTATCGTGATATTTAGCTACACGTGTACCTCCAAGCAAGGACGACGTACCTTTATCACCTGTTTTTGTGTAAATTTTCATTTGATTACAGATTGAAGATTCAATTAACTATTTATAATTAACAATTACAAAAGACTTCCCAAATATCGTTCGGCATCTAAAGCAGCCATACAACCCGATCCGGCAGCTGTAATTGCTTGACGATAGTGTGGGTCTTGTACGTCGCCGCATGCAAATACTCCCGGAATATTGGTATGAGTTGAACCCGGTTTTGTTTTGATATATCCAACCTCGTCAAGTTCTATAAAGTTTTTAAATATTTCTGTATTAGGCGTATGTCCTATAGCTAAAAAGAAACCTGTAACTTTAATGGTAACTTCTTCGGTTCCTTTTTTGAGTAATCGTACTCCATTTACCCCGTTTGCATCACCAAGTACTTCAAGTGTAACATGTTCATACAATACTTCTATGTTGGGAGTATTTTCTACTCGTTTTTGCATGGCTTTACTTGCACGCATGTGGTCTTTGCGAATTATTAAATATACTTTGTTTGCTAAACCTGCCAAGTATGTAGCTTCTTCGGCAGCAGTGTCGCCACCGCCTACCACGGCAACATCTTGTTTTCGATAGAAAAAGCCATCGCAAGTAGCACATGCCGAAACGCCCATACCTTTATATTTTTCTTCGCTTTCAAGTCCAAGATACTTAGCGGTAGCACCGGTAGATATAATTACAACTTGTGCTTCTATTTTCTTTTCACCATCAATTTCTACAATTTTATTAGTTCCCGAAAAATCAACAGCAGTTGCATAGCCCGAACGTACATCGGTTCCAAATCGTTGAGCTTGTTTTCGTAAATCTTCCATTAATTGCGGACCTGTAACACCTTCGGGATATCCCGGAAAATTGTCGACTTCGGTAGTTGTAGTTAATTGACCACCGGGTTGTAATCCTTCGTATAGTACCGGATTCATATTGGCACGAGCAGCATAAATAGCAGCTGTATAACCCGCAGGCCCACTGCCAATAATTAAACATTTTACTTTTTCAAAGTTCATATTTATTCATATTTATTGATTAGTTTTTATTTGTAAGCATATAACAAAAGTAGTTTTTTTTACACATTTTGCAATGTGATTTTTTTAAAAAAATATAGATATTTGTCTTATAAAGATTCAATTCATTACACAAAACAACATATAAAAATGAGAAATATTGGTATTGTATTGTTACTTATACTTTTGAGTGTGGTAAGTTGTAAACAAGCAAAAACATTTGACAAACAACAATGTATGAAAGATGCCGATGTGCAAGCTATTTATAAGGAGCAAACACAAGCATATTGTAATTGTGTAGAACAAAGTATTACACAATTAGGAGATACCATAGTAGTAAATGATAGTGTGATTGAAGCTCACAAACAAGCCTGTGCCAATGAATTTACCACATTAGATACAAATTTTTGATATGGTAATTTTGTTGCAAAAGAAATAAACAATACATTTGCACACAATTGAGCATTCGGGATGTAGCTCAGCCCGGTTAGAGTACACGTCTGGGGGGCGTGGGGTCGCCCGTTCGAATCGGGTCATCCCGACAAAGTCGGAATTCAATTTCAAAAAGCCTGAAAATCTGTTGATTTTTGGGCTTTTTTGTAATCAATTGTGTTTATTTGAACACAAATAATTGCAATCTATTCGGTGAGTATTTCGGTGAACAAATAATATTTTATTTTTTTACCAGCAAGTATTTAACACAATGATTACCATTGGGTTATAAGGATACTTTTTTGATGCCTTTTGTATGATTTTGTTATCAATTTAATGGACTTTTTGGTGAACAGAATTCAATTTGTATCAAAATAATGTAAAAAAAATCATGTTATGAGAACAAAAAGTACATTTTTGGTTAGTTTGTTAATAAGAAAAAAAATCATTGAATATCGAAATTATTGATAATGAAAGATTAATAGCTGCTGCTTAGATCGAATTGACGTTTTTTTAGAATCAACAAATAAATTATTGTTGATTAACTCAATCTGTACTTGACTACTACAAGATAATACAGAAATACATAATATAAAAAGAAAACGTTTCATTTGCATATATATTAAAATTATAATGCAAATAAAGTTAGTCAGTTCGCCAATATATGTCGACATGTTTGTTTTTTTTAATAATTAATTAAAAAATCGGGCATATTCACACCTCCCAAAACTCTCTTGTATAACTTTCCGGTAAGTCAAATATAATATTCGCATACCAAACTATGGGTACATTGGAATAGCATTTTAAATAATTCAATTATATGACTTTAGTTTTCTTATTTGTTTTAAAAAGTTTTCTTTTTTCGAAATTGTTCTTACAAATTCCAATATTTTTTCGTAACTTGTCTCAAAGTTGAGGTAACTATTTAATAGTTTGATTCACAAATAAATATACGATTTTTTGTAATTCAATGAACAACTTTTATTACTTTTTTTTATAAATGCACAACGGGTTTATATCTTTAAAATGTGGAGAGTTTTTATCGAGTCGATATATTTTCCCTTCTTTTTTTACTATAAATCCTGCTTCACGAGACGTATCTATATACCTATACACAGTTCTATCGCTTGTGTGGATTCTGCTCGCTATATCGGAAATAGTATACGTATTATTTTCTGTTAGCAATTTCATTACACGTAAAATTCTATCAACTTTTGGTTGATCCATATTTATTTTTTTTACGAATATACTACAATTGTCATAAATTGTCAAAGTACTATATTATATTAGCATATATAAAATTCAATATTATGAAACATATAATTCGTTTTCGCATTATTTCGCACTCGCATCAAAAAGAAATAGTAAAACTATTTGGAAGTGATTTGCATTTAGAATATTTAAAATCCTGCGATATAGAAATTGAAACAGCAGTTGAAAGTTATGCATATTTTCTCCGTGCTTGGAATATTGAAAAAAATACTATTATTGGATTACATTCTACAGATACAAGTCATCGCCAATTAATTTGTTACAATAATCCCGATATACCTGAAGTGAAATTTCCGGTATTTGAATTACAAGCAACAGTACCAAATTTTTTATTTCATTGCAACGAACATTCGTGGATAGAATTTAAAATATTACCTAAAGAGTCATTTATAATAGATTGTGTAATAAAAAAATAATACAATTATGATATATACAGCTTCGCATATTATCATTCACAATCCCAAAGTTTGGGGGCTAGAGACTGATACATTGACTCATATTGAATGTATTGAAATTACACCAATTTATACGCACATACGATTTAACAGACATTTGCAATTATAACCTTTTCCCCAAATAATTCAACATATTTTTCGGGTGTAATTGTTTGTACAGGTAGAATCTGTTTTGGCTTACAATTTTCAACAAAATCAATAATTGTAGGAATATCTGCATGACCCGATGTATGAAAATCATCGACCTCTAATCCATTTTTCAAAAACGTTTCTATAAATCGTTTCGTTTT
>JAJUFK010000089.1 GCA_029266015.1 Bacteroidota bacterium | reverse complement strand
GGTGTTAAACTGTCATCACCGGGTCCTGTTTTCTATCGTCAAATACGCATTGGAAAATATGGCAGACCTTTTAGAATTTTTAAATTTAGAACTATGTATGTAGGAGCTGAAAAACAAGGCATAGCATTATCTAAAGAAAATGATTCACGCATTACACCTATTGGTAGATTTTTGAGAAAAACACGACTCGATGAAATTCCTCAATTTTATAATGTTCTTATTGGTGAAATGTCGTTAGTTGGACCTCGTCCAGAACGTAAATATTTTATTGAACAAATATTACCTATTGCACCACAATTTATTTTCCTACAACGTGTAAGACCCGGTATAACATCGTGGGGACAAGTAAAGTTCGGCTATGCAAAAAATGTTGACGAAATGATAGAACGCCTGAAATATGACATAATATATATAGAAAATATGTCATTATTACTCGATATTAAAATATTGATTTATACAATAAGAACCGTTCTGTTAGGCAAAGGATTATAGTATTTATTTTTGTAAAAAAGCTATACATTGCTCAATATTCACAGCCTCCTGTGTGCCTGTTATCATATTTTTAAGCATTATTGTATGCGACTCAAGTTCTGTTTCGCCAATAATACCAACATAAGGAATACCTCTATCGTTGGCATATTGCATTTGCTTTTTCATTTTAGCTACATCGGGATATACATCGCACGCTATTCCTTTGCTTCTGATTGATTGAGCATAGAGTAACGCTTGTTGTTGTTCAGGTTCGCCAAAACACACAAATAGAATTTTTGCCGTTTGGTTTACCTGCGCAGGATAGGCATCAAGCTGTTGCAATACATCGTAAATTCTATCGGCACCAAACGAAATCCCAACACCCGAAACACCCGGCAAACCAAATATTCCGGTTAAATTATCGTATCGTCCACCTCCGCATATACTACCTATTTGCACATCTTTTGACTTAACTTCAAAAATAGCTCCGGTATAATAATTAAGACCTCGAGCAAGCGTTAAATCCAACTCAACTTCGGCAGACAAAGACATATGCGAAATATTGGTACATATATATTCTATTTCGGCAATTCCTTGTTTCCCAACTTCCGACGATTGTAATATTGTTTGTAATTGTTGCAATTTTTGTTCGGTAGTTCCGTGCAATTCCAAAATTGGTTGTAATTTCGCTATGGTAGAATCCGCAATTCCTTTGTCGCTCAATTCTTTATTCACATTTTCAATACCTACTTTTTCGAGTTTGTCTATAGCTACGGTTATATCTATTATTTTATCCGATTCGCCAATAACTTCGGCAATTCCGGCTAATATTTTTCTATTGTTTATTTTGATGCACACACGAATTCCAAGTTTTGAAAACACCGCATCAACCATTTGCACCAACTCTACCTCGTTTACCAACGAATTGCTGCCAACTATATCGGCATCACACTGATAAAATTCTCGATATCTCCCTTTTTGCGGACGATCGGCACGCCACACTGGTTGTATTTGATAGCGTTTAAACGGGAATTGTATTTCGTTTTGATGCATTACAACAAACCGAGCAAAAGGCACTGTTAAATCGTATCGCAAAGCCTTTTCGCAGATTTTGTGAGCCAAAGCAGTTGAACTTGCTTGTATATATTCATCGGCAGAAATTCCTTGATTAAATTCACCAGAATTGAGTATTTTAAATATCAACTTATCGCCCTCTTCTCCATACTTACCCATAAGCGTTTGCATGGTTTCCATAGCAGGAGTTTCTATAGGCAAATAGCCATACAAAGTAAAAATAGATTGAATAGTATCGAAAATATACTTACGTTTACTCATTTCGGCAGGGATAAAATCGCGCGTGCCTTTGGGTATAGAAGGTTTTTGTGCCATAGTATTTTTTTTGCAAAAATAATAGTTTTTGTAAGAGCTTGTGTATTTTTGTCAATGTAAAGTAACTAAATGTAAAATAATAGCAGATTGACAAGAAGAATATCGCGTATTTTCACTCATGAATTTTAGGTGTTTTCTTATTTTTTTCTACACAAATTTGGAAATGTTATTTTTTTTTTTTCTTTTGACAGTAATTAATCAAGTATTCATTTTTTAATTACATGTATGAAAACATTTCAATTTTTAGTTCTTGCATTCAGTATGGTTACAAGCAGTATATATGCCCAAATTCGCGTCGATCAATATGGTGATGTGAATGTTGGAGTTACAACTACCAATAATGTTGACAATTTAGGTGATTTAATAATAGGGCAAGATGGCTTAGACAATGCATTATCGTTTTATAATAGTACCGGACTTAGTTATAGAATGTACCGCATGAACGACTATGGATTTATTGTAAGAGGAAGAAATATTGATGGACAAACGTACAATTATAAAGGAATAATAATGGATGTGAATGGTAATATTGGTATAAAAGCATTACCGAACTCCTCATATTCTTTATATGTAAGTGGTCCAGCTTATTCTACCGGTTCATGGCAAGGTTCTGATATTCACATGAAATCTAACATTAAAAAAATATCGGTACAATCACATGTGTATGATTCGTTAACACCTATAAGTTATAATTACAAACTTAAAAAAGTAAACAAATCGGGTACCGACATGGGCGGATATACCCAAGCCGATGCAGATAGCATAGATACAAATACAAGTTTTGGATTTTCGGCACAAGAGGTTCAAAAATATTTTCCCAATTTGGTACAAGAAGACGGACAAGGATTTTTGGCGGTAAATTATGACGGGTTTATTCCTATTCTATGGGAATCGCATACCGAAATGCTCCACAGAATTCAAGCGTTAGAGACAGAAATAGAAAATCTTACCAAAAATAACGGTAAAAACAAACTGAAATCAATATCAATTACCGAAGAAACGCACGCAACTATTCAAAGTTCGATAGTATTACATCAAAATTTCCCCAACCCTTGGAATTCAAGCACTACTATAGCTGCAACTATTCCTGCACATATTACAAGTGCTATGGTATGCATTTACGACCTTACGGGCAAACAATTGCGTTGTTACCACATAGCACAACGTGGCGAAGCACAGATAGTATTACATGCCGAAGAATTACAACCCGGTATGTATATATATTCCTTACTTGCCGATGGTAAATTGGTAGATAGTAAACAAATGGTGTTAACGGAGTAATAAAAAATGTATATGAAATATTATGTAAGTATATTATGTGTCATTTCTTCATTTACTATATTTTCGCAGAACGATTGTGACTTTAATTCAGGTGAAATAATTGAATTAAAAATAAATAAAGTTAATAATAACAGTAATCTTATTACGAATTTTTTTTGTAAAAAAAATGATACCTATTATCGTTCACTTGAATTTAACATTAAATTTGGTAATGGAACAAATTATATATTAACAGGAAATGATGCTCAATATCAAAATCATTGGAACAAAGTTGTAACTATAGCTTGTACTGAAGATTTTCAAAAGAGAAATAGTTTGCGATTAGGTTGGAGATATATACCCAATTTATCAAAAATTGAATTAGGTTTTTATGCACACATAGATCATACAGATGGTATTTTGAATGAAGAAGGTCGAGAATTTACATCTTTAGGTGTTTTTGTTGATATATATAGTACTATAAATGTAGAGATTTATTTTTCAAAATTTGATTATTACATTCGAGTTTTAGATAAAGGAATACATATTCATAGAGATGTGATGTCATGGGATGTTCAAGGAGAACAAACAAGAATTCATTTAAATGCATATTTTGGAGATATGTATGATGAATGGAAAGATGAAAAAGCTTTTGGAGCATACAGTAATATGTATTTTTATATAAGCAATATATTTATTGATAGAGGAACATACTTACATAATAACAAACAAAATACGGCACCATATCTTGGGTTTTTAAATACAATTTTTTATCAAGGTGATACTATTATATATAATGCCACAAATCAAATTAATTTGAGTATTTATTCTGAAAGCAACTGGGAAAGAGCTCGAGATTTAGAATATGAATGGGTTACTAGAAGTAATAGTTTTACAGTTTTTGAACCCGGTTCTAATATTCAAATGTATTCACCAAGCATTTTAATAGATAAAGGAACTATCATTAAACAAGGTGCATTATGTATTTTTGGACCAAATAACTAATTAATAACTTATATTACAATTCATGGTTGGATTAAAAGAACTTGTTTAAAAACTATATAATAAGAAATATGGAGTTAGGAACAAATTTCCAAAAATTTTATTAGCATGAAAAAAATAAAATTTTGTGTATTAATAGCTTTATTCATACAAATTAGCTTTAATTCATTTTCCCAAAATGATTCATTAAAATTTTCTATAGGAATTGTTGAGCAACAATTATTTTGTGATTATGGAATATTTATTTCAAAACAATTTACACGCAAAAATAGTGTGCAAATGAATATAAGTAAGGTATTTAAAGATTATTTAGGCGATGAAATATATGGAGTTACAGGAATATCCACGGGAATACAATATAATTATAATTGGAAATTCACAAAATATTATCCATATATATCAACAGGCTTTCAATATAGAATGTATAATGCAGATTCTGTATTATATTTTAGTGATACATGGCAATATTCCGAATCAATACTGTCACATGGAATTTCAATAAAATCCGGATGGGGATACAAAGTGACAATTAATAAAATCTATATTTCAACTTTATTAGGATTACAGTGCAACTACGATTTTACAAGAAAAACTAATTATTTTATTCATTATGACCTTTTTAATGATTTAAAAAATCACAATAACAATAAGAACATGGTATATGTATTACCGGTTTTAGATTTGTATATTGGCTGGCATTTATAATCTATTTATATCATGAAATGGATTTACGACTTTACAGGCAAACAATTGCGTTGTTACCACATAGCACAACGCGGCGAAGCACAGATAGTATTACATGCCGAAGAATTGCAACCCGGCATGTATATATATTCCTTACTTGCCGATGGTAAGCTGCTAGATAGTAAACAAATGGTGTTAACGGAATAATATTATTAGATATGAAATACATTGTTTTTGTTATACTATTTGTAAGTGGAATACAACAAACTGTATGACGTCAATAAAACCAAGCAAATGAAAAAGGTATTAATACTATTTTTTTTACTACAAGCATTTATTATACATGCTCAAGATTCCAATGAAAATTTTCAACAAAACTCTACAAGTGCAAGTATTTTTTTGCCAATTCCTTATTTACAAATAAGCATAAACCAAGAACGATATTTTAAAGAAAAAGTGAGTTTTGATTCAAGAGTTAGTTTTATATCATTTGTAAATCCTACAGTATTAAATATTTCATCAATCATTTTAGGTCCAAAATGGTATTTTTCTGCTCCACGAAATAATAAGCACTTATATTGGGTTCACCCTACTATTATTTGGCGATATACTTAATTAAATTCAACAACTACAAGTTACAGAAGCAAAATTGAATATTATCATGTTGGCACTACAATAGGCAAAAGACATTTTATAATTCAAGATACTTTTTTTGGGATATTGGTATTGGGGTATCTTATGGTATTGGAATTTACAGGTTTTACACAAAATTTGATACCGAAGGGCATGATAATATCTATGAATTTCATTCAAGATTTATTTGTAATTTTGGGTGGAAGTATTAATTTGAATTTGCATGCCCCTCAACTTTGTTCGACGAATACACATGTAACTCTGTACTAGTCGAACGAAGGAAATTTGAGAAAATGCATAAGCACCCTATACATAGCCCCCAACCACTTGTTCGAGTTGCTTTGTTTGATGCACTCCCGCTCCACGCCATACGGCATTGCCTTGTTTAAACAATACTAATGTAGGTATACTCCGTATACCATATTTGGCAGCTACCTGAGGGTTTTTGTCAACATTTATTTTGAGTACTCGTACAGCACCATTCATGCGTTTAGCAAAGTCTTGCAATATGGGAGCTTGCATTTTGCATGGCTGACACCAGTCGGCATAAAAGTCAACCAACACAGGCGTGCTTCCTTGTATTGTTTCGTAAAATGTATTCATAGTTTTTGAACAGTTTTATCTTAATGTCACCCCTTCGGAATTTAATAATTGACCTTTTAGACTTTTCTGACCTTTTAATATTTTTGCCACGCAGACACTAAGGCACAAAGATTTAAAATAATTTATGAATTCTACCATACTCTCATCCATCGGGATAAAAAAAATTGAGTTTTTAGACCCTTCAGACCTCTTTTTTCTTCGTATAATCGGTAATCATTTGTCCTACCAAGAAGCCCATAATAATTCCATAAATTACACTGGTATGCCAATTCGCCGTTATAGGACAAGCACCCGTAGAACAACCTATATAAAACCAATATGCATAGCCGCCAATACCTCCAAGTATAGCGGTAATAATTTCAATTTTGTATTTCAATAAAAATGTCATAGTACTTTTTTTGTACAAATGTATCATGTACCGATACTACAAGTCTGTAACCTGTGTCACACGAGCTGAGAAAAATCTATTTTGTTGCGCGATAAAACAACCTTTTTATTGTGTTCCAATGTTTTGAGCAATCGCGAAATTACTTCGCGCGATGAACTTAATGCAAGTGCAATATCGGCATGACTACCTTCGTACACCGTTTTGCCCGTGTTGGTATATATATTTTTCAAAAACCGAATCAAGCGTTCATCCATTTTCAAAAAAGCCAAACTATCAATAGTTTGCAGCAATTCATTGAAACGCATGCGGTATTGCATAAATACAAATTGTTTCCACGAACTATAGCGTGTAAACCAGAAATCTACGTTCTGAATTGGAATTTTTATAATTGTACATTGCTCTACTGAACGAGCATAAATTTCGGCGGTTACATTGGTCATGCAACACGTAAGAGCTGCCGAACATACTTCGCCAGCTTTAATATAATACAATAATACTTCGCGCGATTCAGCATCGTTTCTATATACCTCTATAAGACCCGAGCAAAGGAGTGGTAAAAATTTAATGTATTTACCCGGCTCCATAAGAATTTGACCGGCCGAAATAGTTTCTATAGTACCTAATTCACAAATTTCGGTACATAATGCCGATTCCAACGAGGGGAAATGCAACTGTAAATAGTCAAGTATCTCTCTCTGATTGCTCATATTCGTTTACTTGTAATATTCTTTAGGATTTATACGTATAGCGCATGCAATCCTATTTAGTAATTTCAAGTAAAGATAGTATTTTTTTTGGAATATCGGTATTGTCATACAATCCTTGAAATAATTCGCTACCTGCTCCAATAGCATACACAGGTACCATAGCACCGGTATGAGCATAGGTAGTCCAGCCAATTCCTGCTTTTTCGGCTATGATTTTATTCATGGTTATAACAATAGCTGAAGCTTTATTACCTGAACTATACAAAGCCTTAGGCGATATATTGTACAATAATGTAGCGTCACCACTTGCATCTGCATTGGATTGAAATACAAAATTATATGCCCGCTGCAATCGTACACTATCATATGCTTGCAAATACAAATTGTTTGTTCCAATTGCATAGGCTTTCGTTACAAATGCCATACACGAATCAAACGTAAATTGACTACCGAGTGCTTTAATTTTAGCTGATAGAGCTGCTTCACATTCTACATACGAATATGTTTGATTTGCAAGCAACGAAATATTTGTATAATACGGATACAAAGCTGCCCCCACTCCCATTCCACCGGTTTCGTGGTCGGCGGTGACAATAATAAGCGTTTCGTTAGGATATTTGTGATACCATGCCATTGCTTGTTGTACCGCTTTCGAAAATTCAATAGTTTCCTTAACAGTAGTAGCTGCATCATTTGAATGGCAAGCCCAATCTATTTTACCGCCTTCTGCCATGATAAAAAACCCCTGTGGCGATTGTACACATTCTATAGCGGTAGACATCAATTGAGCTAAAGTAATTCGATGTGGCATATTGTCAATACCATACGCCAATTCTGTTTTTTTGTCAAACACACATACCTTTGTTCCCAATTGTGATGCATATTGCAAACTATCGGGCGAGGTTATTAAAGAATATTTATATTTTTTGAGCTCGGCATACGCATTTTGTTTTCCATCAACAGGTTTTACAAATGCTCCACCACCAAAAAAATCGAAATTTGATACCGGCAATTGCATGGCAATATTGTGATAACTATTACGACTGGAATCGTGAGCATAAAATACTGCAGGAGTAGCGTGGTCAATAGATACGCTGGTAATTATTCCTATTTTAAATCCTCGCTGTTTTAACGTTTTTGCTATACTTTCGAGTTTTGTAACACCGGTTTCATCTACAGCTATATGATTTGCTTTTGTTTTTACACCGCATGCAAGTGCAGTACCGGCAGCAGCAGAACATGTAATTTTTGAACTCAATGAATAGGTAGTTTGCAAACCATTGTACGGAAAATATAAAAACGGAATACTATCCTTTGCCTGTTCTCTCAGATACGCATCGGCCAACTGAGCCTGTACCAAGCCCATACCATCGCCTATACACAAAAAAATATATTTTGGCTTTTGAGCCTGTGCATGTATAGAAATACAAAAAACACTTGCAAGTATAAATGTAATAATTGATTTCATTCTATTTTTTTTTATGTAAACACATTGTATATGTGTTCAAAAATACAGCTATTTTTCTACTTTAAACACAGTAATTATATTAGTTTTTTGT